>JAFUJG010000343.1 GCA_017468215.1 Clostridia bacterium
AAGTGTCATAGGAATCTTGATAACGATGTTCTTGTGAATCTTAACAAGTTCCTTAGCTTCACTTACCATGCCTTCATGATCAAGTGCAATAACTTCGGCACTGATAGGACCGTCAACGATAGATGTGATTTCAGTAACAACTTCCTTGAAGTCTCTACCTTCCTTAGCGATAAGAGAGGGGTTTGTTGTAACGCCGCAGATTACGCCAAGGTCATTAGCTGCCTTAATGTCGGCAACATTGGCTGTGTCGATAAAGAGTTTCATAAATAGTCATCCTTTCAAATTATAATATCATAAGTATATTTTAACATATTAAATCCAAATAAACAAGTACGAATTCTATAATTATCCAAATTTTATACGCCCAAAAGCTCTTTTAATTTATTATCGGGGTAAAATTTGTAGCTTTTCCCTCTGTGGCTGATACTGCCTTCCGAAAACTTGGCCTCATCAAAGGGGAAAACCTCACATTCCCATTCCATTTTTCCGTACTTTCTTACAAAAACAAGCTTGTCCTTATAAAGGGTGTATGTAATGTCAAAAACTGCCGCACACATATATTTGTATATTGCATAAGCACCTAATGCCAAAACAACAATCGTCAGAATACCGCTGTATGGCAGTGCATTTGCAATCATCAGCACAAGTATAAGAGCAAGCGTTATCAGAATGAATATGCCTAATTTTGCACCCTCGCCCATCTTAAGGGGGGCTTTTTGTGTATATATTGCTTTCTCGTTCACACCGTCACCCCTTTTTCAGTCTGTCGTAAATAATCCTCAAGCCGTCCAAAGTAAGGTTAGGTTCAATTACATCTATAGTTGTGCTTTCTTCGCTTATCATGCCACTGAGGCCACCTGTTGCAATGACCTTTGCATCTACACCCATCTCCTCACGCATCAGCTTTACCATATAGTCAACCTGGCCTACATAGCCGTGTATAACACCCGATTGCATGCTGGAAACAGTTGTTCTGCCGATAACAGTTTTTGTTGGTGTCAGCTCAATGCGGGGAAGCTTACTTGTCTTGGAGAAAAGCGCCTCGACACTTATCTTGATGCCGGGGCATATTGCACCGCCCAGATAGTCGCCGTTTTTGGTAAGAGCACAAAAAGTTGTAGCTGTGCCGAAATCCACAATGATTGCATCGCATTTATATTTTTCATGCACGGCAACAGCGTTTACAAGCCTATCGGCACCTACCTCACGAGGATTTTCATAGCAGATATTAAGCCCTAAATCCAGCTGATTTGTAACAACGATGGGCTTTTTGCCAAGATATTTTGTTATAGCTCTCTCCAAGGAATACATAACAGGAGGCACAACCGAGGAAATGATTACATCCTCTATGTCCTCTGTTTTTATCCCGTTAAAAAGGAGCAGCTGCAAAAACATCATACCGTACTCATCACGAGATTTTTCGTAGCTCGTTGCCACACGAAAGCTCTTTATGAGCTTGTCGCCTTCAAATGCACCTAAAACAATATTTGTATTGCCCACGTCAATTGTAAGAAGCATGTTTTTACCCCTTTCTACATCCAGTCACAAAGTGCAAAGCTTACTTTTCCGTTTTCTATTTCCATAACACCCACGCTGTACTCACCCACCCTCGGGCGTGATATACTGCCGGGGTTAAATGTGTGCACACCGTTATAAACCTCGTCTACGGGGACATGGCTGTGCCCGAAAAGGGCAACACTGCAGCCAAGCTCACGGGCACGCTCGGCAATACGGAAACCTTTGTCCCATACACCGTAAAGATGACCGTGGGTCATAAATATTCTGACATTTTCAACCTCTATTACCTTTTCCGCTTCACGGCGTACCCATGGGTCATTGTTACCCACAACAGCATGAAGGGGAATGTGCGGATACACATCCGAAAGATATTCCACATCTCTTTCAATATCGCCAAGATGAATAATCATGTCAGGTTCAAAGGCTACTATTGCCTTGTCAAACCGTCTTGTATCTCCGTGGGAGTCGGATATAATCAAAGCTCTCATTAAATCACCACAATTATTGTACACCCAATTTTCCCCTGTGTCAATAAATGGGCAGAGCGAATACTATAATAACGAAAGGATGATTATATATGGATATTTTCAGCATGCTTAAAAACATGGACAAAGACACTTTGGAAAAATCAATCTCTGCCGCACAGGCATTTTTATCAACTCCCGAAGGCAAAAATGCGGCACAGATGCTCTCCGAAGGCAAAATGCCCGACGGCAGTAAGGTTCCCGACGAATTAAAGAGTGCCGCAAGTGCAATTTCCGACAACAAGGAGGCACAGAATATGCTGGGGGAGTTTTTAAAAAAGGGTCGTCGAACCCCTTAAGTGCACTTGTACCTAATATTGCACCCGAGGACGACCGCACAAGACTGCTTCTTGCCATAAAGCCTTTTTTGTCTGAAAAGCGAGCCCCCTATATGGATAGTGCAATTAACATTTTAAAGCTGGTATCCATAGGCAAAATAGGAAAGGACTTAAAGCTTTTTTAGGAGGTTTGCCATGAAAGTCACACAGATGAATCCTTCGTCAGCACCAAGGCCCGCTTTACCTTCTGCTCACGCTACGCCCTCAAATCATTCGTCACCTGCTGCACGCAAAATGTTTGACATAAAAAGCTTTTCCTCTGATGACTGGATTTTGCTTGCAATAATTGCTGCTCTTGTATTAGAGGGCAGTGATGATTATATTCTCCTTTGTGCCTTAGGTTACCTTTTCCTTGCAGGCTTTTAACTATCTCTTGCAAAGATACGGCTTTTACTGTATAATTAAAGAGATAGTACAAAGGGAGTGATTACATGAAAATCAAATCCGGATACACCTTGAAAAAGGTTATGGGCAGTTATATGATAGTGGCTTTAGCGGGCGACGTGAGCCATATGCAGACAACTAACGAAACAGGAGCTTTTTTGTGGGAGCTTCTCCAGAATGATAAAACAACCGACGAGCTTGTAGCTGCTCTTATAAGTGAATACGAAACAGACGCCGAAACTGCAAAGCGTGATATAGAAAGCTTTACAGCCAAGCTCCGAGAGGCATCGCTTCTTGACGAATAAAACAAAAGAAAGGGGCACAAATATGAACAAGCCCTTAAAATGGATAGTTTCAAACTCTGTTTTTATACTTCCGCTTCTTATAGTGCTTGTGCTGACAAACATAGCCATAAGCGTTTGCACGGTTATCTTTGCTCTTTTGTCACGCACGGTGATAGACCTTGCCGTTTCAGGTGACACAAGCCTGCTTTTGCGTGAAGGCGGCAAAATAGCAGTTGTAATTATTATCGAAATTCTTCTCCGTGTTATTAACAGCCGTATGAATGTATCCTTCGGCGGAAGGATGGAAATGCGCCTGCGAGAGAAGATTTTTCACACAGTTTTAGGCAAAAGCTGGAGCGAGGTTAACTCGTTTCATTCGGGCGAGCTTGTTAACCGCATCCGCAGCGACATCAACATTATAACAAGCGGTGTTATGCACATTCTCCCGCATGGAGCAATGTTTATAACAAGGATTATTATGGCACTTTGCGTGCTCTTTACTATTGACTGGCAGTTTGCTCTTATCATTTGTGTGATATCGCCCATTCTTCTTCTTTTCGGCAGGCTTTACGGCAAGAAAATGAAGCTTTTCCACAAGGAAGTTCAGAAAAGTGAGGGCAATGCCATCAGCTATATGATTGAAAACATACAGAACCTTACTGTGGTCAAGGCATTCGGCAGCGAAAAGAAGGCTGCAAAGGAGCTTAAGAAAATCCAGAAGGAAACTCTTTCCCTCCGTATCAGACGAAACACCTGGAACATTGCCGCAAATGTCAGCATGATGTTCCTTTTCACAGGCGGATATGCCTTCACAATTCTTTGGGGAGCCTTCCGTATTTCCTCCAAGGCTTTATCCTTTGGTGATTTTACCGCAATGCTTCAGCTTGTCAACCAGGTTCAGTCGCCTGCAAAATCGGTAGGTTCGCTGCTTGTTACTTATCAGAACATGCTGGCTTCTGCTGAGCGTATTCTGGAGCTTGAGGAAATGACTACAGATATCCCCTCTGCAGAGAGTGCCCCCTCAGATATAATGTCAGATTACGATTCTATCGAGTTTGAACGTGTCAGCTTTTCCTATGGCGGAGACAAAGTTCTGGATGCTGCCTCCATGGGCATACATAAAGGCGAATTCGTTGCGCTTTGCGGCATTTCCGGCGCAGGTAAGAGCACTATTATAAGACTGCTCTTAAGCCTTGTTCGCCCCGACTCGGGCAGGATATACCTCAAGGGCGAAACCGAAACTGAGATAAATTCGTCCATGCGCTCGCTTTTTGGCTATGTGCCCCAGGGCAACATGCTTATTTCGGGTTCTATTGCAGACAACATTGCATTCTTCGCCCCCATTCCCCGTGATGAAATCGAAAATGCGGCAAAAATTGCCCAAATGGATTTTGTCGACAGTCTTCCCTTCGGCCTTGATACACTTTTGGGCGAAAAGGGGTCGGGGCTTTCTGAGGGGCAGATTCAGCGTATTGCAATAGCACGTGCACTTGTAC
>JAFUJG010000344.1 GCA_017468215.1 Clostridia bacterium
GCACTCTGCTCCTCTGTTCCGGGAAAAACCGTGCCATCGGGTGCAACAATGCTTTCATCGTCAGAAAACCATTCAATGACAATTTCAAAGCCGTCAGAGGCAATATATTCCGTAGGCAGAAGTATTTTTTCGCTTACGCTGTCTTTTACAAGCTCAGCTGCCATATCTTCAATAATGGGAACGTACTTTTCCCTGTCGCCTTTATCAAGGTGATATGTAACGTTTATTGTGTCAACACCCTCTGTAAGATAATAAACCTCGCTGTTATCCCTAACCCATATGATTCCGTCCATGTCGATTGTAGTGGGGATATCAATTGCAGTACCGATGCTGTCACGCACGCTCATGCTCTGCAGCACATTACCGCTGTTATCTGTCATATTTACAGTTGCATTTGCATAGTTCTGGTAGGCTGTAAAGTTAACCTCAAAATCGGTCATTCCGCTTGCAATACCGTTTACTACACCGCTATAACCGTCGCTTGTAAGGTTTGTCACATAAAAGCCTATGGATTTCACATTGGGATGCTTTTCAAAAAAGGCATTTATGTTAGCATTTTTAATACGGCTTGTTCGTGGGTACTGACCTATTTTATATGTACCCAATAATACACCGTTGTTTTTAGCAGCTGTAAGAAGATTTGTTGCCGCACTGCCGCTTCCCATAGTGTAAGCCTGCTTTACCATATCACCGTCAACCATAACAATTGCAGCGGTAGGTGCCTGCCCTGTTCCGTTATTTAAGGTAGCCTTGTTTATTGCAAATGAGGCTATAACCTCGCTTTTAATGCTTGTGTAGGTAAAATCCGAGGGCAAATCATACACAATAAAGCCGCTTCGGTAGCTGGCATTATTGCCTCCCGACCAGCTCACAACAGTAAGCGAATTATCAATTTCAATCTTATTGGCTCCCCATGCCCATGTAAAGAAAACAGGGTCAGACAAGCTCTCTACTGCCAATACAGCAGGGCAGCTCGCCAATATCATCACAAAAACTAAAAATAGCGATAAAACTTTTTTCATAATAACACCTCTTGTTAATATCTTACACCAAATGTCACATTTTTTCAACATAAAAACACGTTCGGCACAGCCGAACATATCACATCCGCAGGATATATCGAAAAATGGTGACACCTTATGGTGTCACCATTTTATATCGCTTCAAAGCTTGCTTTGAAATATCGCATTTGCCGAAGGCAAATATTAATACATTCCTCCGCCCATCTGAGCTGCCTGTGCAGCTGCCGCAGCCGCCGCTGCCGCTGCGTCTGCTTCCTTGGGCTTATCAGCAACTAAGCTTTCTGTTGTAAGTACCATGCTTGCAACACTTGCTGCATTGCAAAGAGCACTTCTTGTAACCTTTGCAGGGTCAACAATACCGTCTTCAATCATGTTTACGTATTCGCCTGTAAGTGCGTTGTAACCAATACCCTTATCGGCTCTCTTAACAGTTTCAACAACAACTGCACCTTCAACACCTGCGTTGGCACAAATCTGCTTAAGGGGTTCTTCCAAAGCCTTAAGAACAATCTTAGCACCTGTCTTTTCGTCGCCTTCAAGACCTTCGACCATTTCAGTAAGGGATTCGATAATGTTGATATATGCTGTACCACCGCCTGCAACAATACCTTCTTCAACTGCTGCCTTTGTAGCGTTCAATGCGTCTTCAATACGGAGCTTCATTTCCTTCATTTCTGTTTCTGTTGCGGCACCAACCTTGATAACAGCAACACC
>JAFUJG010000345.1 GCA_017468215.1 Clostridia bacterium
GTCAGCTGTGCGTATAGTTGACAATCTATGGGCAACAATAAAGGTTGTACGGTTCTTACAAAGGTTGTCAATAGCGGACTGGATTTTCCTTTCGCTTATGGTATCAAGAGCACTTGTTGCCTCGTCAAGGATAATAATCTCCGGATTACGAATAAGTGCACGTGCTATGGATATACGCTGTTTTTGTCCGCCGGAAAGGTTAGAGCCGTGCTCGTTGATGTGGGTTTCCAATCCGTCGGGGAGCGATGCTACAAGCTCCGTAAGGTTTGCAGCTTCAATAACTTCGAGGAGTTTGTTTTCGTCAACATCGTCAAGTCCGTAGGTGATATTGTCACGTAATGTGCCCGTAAAAAGGATTGTGTTTTGCGGCACCACAGCCAAATGGGAGCGGAGCGAGTCGAGGTTTATGTTGGTAATGTCGTAATTATCCACCATTATTTTGCCCTTTGTGGGCTGATTAAAGCCCATTAAAAGGTTTAGTATGGTTGTTTTGCCTGCACCGCTTTCGCCAACGAGCGCAACGGTTTCGCCCTTATTAACCCTTAACGAAAAATCCGACAATACAGGGGATGTGGCGTCATGATAGGTAAAGCTAACGTCTTTAAAATCCACATTGCCCTCTACTTTACCTATAGGCTTTTTGGAGGAGTTATCTTCCACATCGTGTGCCGAAAGCACATCGCCCACACTGCGGACAGACTCAAGACCTTTACTCATAGAGGGGAGTAAGCCCACAAGGTTGGATACCTGATGCACTATTTTGGAATAATAGCTCTGATACAGCACAACCTCGCCAACGGATATTTGTCCCTTGTATGCCAAATACCCTGTAAACACCAGGCACGCAAGCTGAAACACCTGAAATGTAACCCATGTCATTGAGCCGAAAAGCTCTTGTATAACATCAAGCTTTAAGCCACGGCGTGCAACACGCTCCATCTGACTGCCCATTCGGTCAATTTCGTAATTTTGCAGGCCGTGGGCACGTGTTACGGGGATAAGCTCCACCATTTCCATAATCATGGCACTGGTTTCTTCAACCTCTTTGCGGTATTCGTTGTTACGCTGACGAATTTTTTTGCGGAATGATGTAACAAGAAGCACCGCAAAGGGAACAGTAAGGGTAAAGAATATCAGTACAACAGGGTTCATTAAGCCTGTTATAACAATTGCAACAGTAAGGTCCATAACAATTTGCAATATGTTTATGAAAAACTGTGTTGACAATGTTTCGATAGCTTCAACGTCACGCATAATTTTTGACTGAAGCTTACCTGAACGCATTTCCTTATGAAAGGTGATGGAAAGCTGCTGCATCTTACGCACTAACGCACAGCGGAGGCGTGCCTCAACCGTGCGGATTGTATGGCGGTAAACTTTAAAATATATATAGTTGGTGGGCACGTTTTGCAAAATAAAAACAACCATAACAACGCAGTTTATAATAAGCTCATTTAATGAATGAGATGCAGGAGAAGTGGCAATATTTATAATGTTGGCTATTATGATAGGGAGCACCCACTCGGGTGAGCGCTTAATAATAAAAAATGTAAGTGCGAATAACAGCTTAAGGTAACTGCCCCTGTAGAGCGACAGCAGGGTTTTAAAGCTGTTTGATTTGTTTCTCTCAAAGCTCTTAATGAGGCTTTCTTCAATTTCTGAATTAAAAATTGCCTTAGCTTTCATATAAAAACCACCTTGTATCAAACTACAAAAAATGTACCACAGTAACCCCAAAAAGTCAATCGGCAGTCTCCAAAAGGCAAAAAAATGGATAAAATTCATCAAAAACCCCGAAATTTATTAAATTTTTATAAAAAATGTATTGAAATTTGCGAATAAGTTGTGCTATAATATGCCTACAGTCGCGTTAATGATTGGAAAACACCGACCGGTGTGAATATAACGCACTAACAATTATTGGAGGTGAAAATGTAATGAACAAGACAGAATTAGTAAATGCTATTGCTGCTAAGACAGGTCTCACAAAGACAGCTTCCGACGCTGCTCTCGCTGCTACAGTTGAAGCTATCACAGAAGCTCTCAAGGCTGGTGACAAGGTTGCACTTATCGGCTTCGGTACATTCGAAGTTAGAGAAAGAGCTGCTCGTACAGGTAAGAACCCCGCAACAGGCGAAACAATCGAAATCGCTGCTTGCAAGGCTCCCGCTTTCAAGGCTGGTAAGGCTCTTAAGGACGCAGTTAAGTAATTTTAGCTTAATAAAACAAAAAAGCACTTCTGATGAAGTGCTTTTTTGTTTTTAAATTATATATTTTCTCACAAAGGGTATTTTGTCAATAATAAAGGCTACTGCAGTGCTGAGAGTAAAAACTACCACCGACAGTAAGGGCACGCTTACGATGGGATTAATAAAGCCTGTACGCACGCCAAGCTCATGGTTAAGAATATATATAAACAGGTCGTGCACAAAATAAATACCGAAGGAAAGCCTTGAAAGCACACCTACAAGGGCGGTGAAAGCCTTGCCCTTTACATTGTACTTGAAAAATAAAAACACACCTATGCAGACAAATACCGTGTTAGGCATAAGGTATTCATAAAACAAGCCATAGCCGCTGCCATACCTTAGGGACATATACCCTGTGCCTGCAATTGTAACAAAAACGCCCAGCAGAGCAAGAATATAGCTTGAAATACGCACCTTTTTAGTTATATCGTACACAGAAAGGTAGTGCCCCAGCACAAAATAGCCCGAATATCCTAAAACCGCCTGGGGAGTAAGGTAAACTTTAAGTGTAGCAATTGTAGAATTAAGGCTTGGGAAAATACCCGTAGCCATGCCCACGCACTGAAAAATAAACCAAAGAATAATAAAATATTCGCACGCCTTTTTACTTTTGCAAACCTCTTTTAAAATGGGGGATATAATATAAAGGCAAATAATTGTAAAGGGAAACCATAAATGATATCTGCTGCCTGTGAGCCACTTGTGAACAAAGTCTGCTTCGGAGGCTATTTCAAAATCCTTGCAAAAAACAAGATAAACAAAGGACCAGAACAAAAAACCGGTTACTACCCTGAGTATTTTTTTTAAAAAAATATCCTTTAGGCTGTAGTCCTTCTTGCTGCTGAGTAAAAACGCTCCGGAAATCATAATAAAAATCGGAACACAAAACCTCATAAGTCCGTCATAAAAATTAAGCACCTGCCAGTGATAGGTATTAACAGCTGCCGTGTACCAGTCTATTGCACATATATGAAGTACAACAACAGAAAAAATCGACAGCACACGCAGAGCATCAATATAAAAAACCCGTTTATTGTTCATACAATCACTTCCTTTTGACATATACATAGGAATTATACCATAAATATTGTTTTTTGTAAATATAAGGCTAAATACAGGTGTTGATTTTATGATTTATTTGTGATAAAATTCAATATATAATAGTTTTTTGGATAAATCAGGAAAAAAGATGATTGTTATGCCACAAAAGTATAAAAAGAAAAAGCGTAAACAGAATAATGTTTTGTATACGGTTATTGCCGCATTGCTTTTATGTATTGTATTTTTGGCAATGGTAAGCTATCTTTATGAAACTGCTGAAAAAACGGCATATGAACTACTTTATACACAGACAAAGCAAATCAAGAACGACTTGGAGCTCCAGATAAAATCCGACATGGAAAACCTTACCACTCTGGCCAATTTTGCCGCAAAGCTTTATGTGGACGGCGAAGATTACAGCTTGATGTTTACTTCCTTTAAGTCTGTGGGCTTAATTGAAAACATCGGTATACTCACCGAGGACAACATGTTCATAACAAAGCTCGGTGTTACCGATTTGAACGGTAAAATATCCTTCGAAACAGAGTCGTTAAAGAGGGCGTACATAAGCTCAAGGATTTCTGATGTCACAAACGAAAACCTTGAAATTGTAAGGCTTGCGGTTCCCATCCGGGTAAGAGGGAAAATCATCGGTGTAATGTACGGTATTATCAGTGTCGATGTAATCAATGAGCGCTACAAGGGTATGGCAGATGAACTCGATGCACAGCTTTTCGTTTTTGACAATAAAACAGGCGACCTTATTATTGATGGAGTAAATGAAACCCCGGGAAACATCGCCATGCTTAAAAACCGTAATTATAACGACGGCTTCGCCTATGAGGATATTATTACAAACGAAAACGGATATTCTTCTTTTGTATCGGCATACACAGGAGAGAACCTTTATATTCATTATTCCACGCTTGATATTGTCGATTGGAGGATTATGCTTGCAAGAAGTGAATACCATGTGTTCAAAGATGTAAATGCCACTTTGAGCACCTTATTGATTGCGTTTTTATTTATGGCTGTAATTATTGTGCTGTTTATGCTTGTAATAATGGGCAGCGAGAAAAAAAGGAACGCGGTTACATCATAGTCGTCCAAAATCAGAAAACAACTTCTGGAAATTAATCAGCGACATGAAAATATCACTGAAGCCTTGAGGAATATTTTATCCTATACAAAGTCAAGGTCGGCATTTTTTGCTGATACTGACGGCGAGGATTTTAACTACATACTGCCTTCTCAGGCAAAAAACCTTCTCTGTGGCGAAGATAGAAAGCTGTTTGTTACAGAGCTTTTCCGGTATGCCTCCGAGGTTAACAGGATAAACAATCTTACACTTAATGTTATGTGCATTAAGCCTAATGTCCATCTTGCGAAAACAAATACTAATTTCTATAAATTCCTTAAAAAACACGGAATAAAGGAAGTAACCTTTGCAACGGTCGTTGACAAAAACAGTCATATCAGTCTTTTGGGAACCCTTAATCCCAAACACTCCAATGTTGCAAGAGAGCTTTTGGAGGATATTGCAGTTTGCTTCTCCATTGCAGTTTACAACAAAAAGCATCTTCACAGAACTGAAATTGCCGCAGTAACAGACTCTCTTACGGGGGTTTGCAATCGAGTTGCATATAAAAAGGATTTGCCGACCTTTGATAAAGAAATGACAGAGGACTTTGCATGTCTGTATATCGATGTTAACGAGCTTCATCTTCACAACAACAAATTCGGTCACACCGCAGGCGATGAAATGCTTATTTATATTGCAAACAGCTTGCAGGAGGTTTTCTCGAACCATCATATTTACAGAATGGGCGGCGACGAGTTTCTTGTGTTTGTCCGTGATATGGATTTGGAAACAGTTAAAGTGTACGTTGAATATTTCACAAAGAGGCTCGAATCACGAAGCTATCACGTAGCAATTGGTATTTCCTACAGAAGCCAGGGCTTTGGCACAGCCGAGGAAATGGTAAAGGAAGCCGAAATCCGCATGTACGAGGCAAAGGCTCAGTATTATCAGAACAAGGAGCGTGTCAGCGTTTCTGCAACTGAGGGCAGCGACTATGTTCAGATAAAAACCGGTATTAAAGAAATCGATACCATGATATCTGTTATGAAGGAGCATTATTGGGGTATATACCGTGTTTCCCTCATTACAAATAATGCAAGCAGTATTCTTATGCCGAGCTATCTGGGCTACAACCAGGAAAGCAATAACTTTTCAGGGCTTCTTACCTCATATATCAGCGAGTGTGTAGACAACGATTTCAGAAGGGCAGTACTGAACTTTTTGAACTATGATGTATTAAAAATGCAACTTGCAAAGGGTCTGACCCCGAGGATTACATACAAAAAGCTTAACGGCGAAACTGTTATATTAAGTATTTACAATATGAAGGATACTGCCGATAACGTTGATGAAACTCTTTGGGTTTTCGCAAAAGACTAAAAGTTGTTTGACAAATTTTTCTTTAAATGCTATAATAAATAAGAGCAAATAGTTCGGCAAAACCGATGAAAGTCGGTGACGCAAAGCAAAGAGGCTAAGGTTAAATACTATGCCAGTCCAGCTGCAACAATAAAAGGTCTTCTGACCTTTTATTGTTGCAGCTTTTGTTCTCTTATAGGAAATTTCGCAATTTCCTATAAGATATTTTGATTTTATTGCCGTGTGAGAAATTCGCCTTTGGCGAAAACGCACATGGCATAAGAAATACTGAGCTATCCGAAACGAAGTGAGGCGAATAGCTCGTATGCGAAAACCGCCCATGATTGACAAACCGTAGGTGCGGTCAGAATAGATGCGGTTGACCGTGTGTTTTCTCCTCTGTTAGCTTTAGCTCGGGCTATTGCCAAGGAGTGTCGGAGACACTTTCTTGTTTATAGGAAAATTCGTATAGGTGATTTTATGAATATTGTAACAAGAGAAGAAAAGAAATTTTTAATAAGCGTTGAGGAGTTCAGAAAAAAGTCGCATTATCTGGATTTGCTGATGCTGCAGGATGTTCACAACGGCACAGACGGCTACATTATCCGCTCGCTGTATTTTGACACCGTGTATGATACCGATTACTTTGAAAAGCTGGACGGTGTTGAAACCAGGCGAAAGGTAAGGCTGAGGATATACGACCCCAAAAGCGATTTTGCAATGCTGGAAATAAAGCAAAAGCAAGGTGCATCGCAGAT
Source organism: Clostridia bacterium (assembly GCA_017468215.1). GTDB lineage: Bacteria > Bacillota > Clostridia > UMGS1883 > UMGS1883 > RGIG1927. The sequence continues at coordinate 6,489 of JAFUJG010000345.1, forward strand.
GAAACGCTCCCTTCGCATGAGCCGTGAGGACGCAGAGCAGCTCATAAAAGGTAAATACGATATTCTTTTAAAATATAAAGAGGACTTTGCAAGAGAGTGCTATGTGCTTATGCAATGTAAATGCTACCGTCCCAAAACTATTGTTCAGTATAACAGAAAAGCATACATTGCAAAGGAAAACAAAATAAGGATAACCTTCGACAACAATATCGTGGCAACCGAGTCTTCCCTTGACCTGTTTTCGGAAAAGCTCATAATGCATCCTGTTCTTGACAAATTCAACGTTGTACTTGAGGTAAAGTTCAACGGCTTTCTGCTCGATTACATACGCTCGTTTATTAACAGCATAAACAAAAGCGAGCTTTCGGTGAGTAAATATTCTCTGGCACGCAGTCAGAGCTACAGCTATTTTTAATTTAAAGGAGAATAAATATGAGAAGTCAGATTTTAAGCCTTATAAAAGACCAGTCAACCTTAACTGCAGAGCAGATTATTGCCAATATTTTAGTGGCGGGTATTTTAGGATTTTTGATTTTTGTATCTTACTATATATCCCACCGAGGCACAATTTACAGTAAAAAATTCAATGTTTCATTAGTTGTTCTGACCGTTTTAACCTCAATGGTTATGACAGTTATCGGCAACAATGTAGCACTTTCGCTCGGTATGGTTGGTGCACTTTCAATTGTACGTTTCAGAACAGCAATTAAAGATTCA
>JAFUJG010000346.1 GCA_017468215.1 Clostridia bacterium
GCAGAAAAAGTATTCGAAACAACATACGCAACAGGCGTTAAGGTTGTTGTAAACTACAACGCACTTCCCGTAGACGTTGAGGGCTACGGCGAAATCGAAGCTATGGGTTACGTAATTTCTCCCGCAGGCGAGGTTACTGAAGAAGTTGTAGAAGCAGAAGTTGAGGAAGGAGGAGAAATCAATGAGTAAAAATGCGGTAAAAGCGGCAAAGCCCGCAAAGGTTAAAAAGCCTATGAAGTTCCAGACTACTCAGAAAATCAACGGTTATGTATTCTTACTTCCGTGGATTATCGGTTTCCTTCTGTTCTTCCTTATGCCCATGGTTAACACAATCATCTACTCTTTCAACGTAGTAGGTGTTGCAGAGCAGGGCGGTATGGAAATGACTTACACAGGCATTTCCAACTACATTGACCTGTTCCAGAAGGAACTGTCTACAGCGAACCAGCAGTTTACACGTGTGTTCGCAGAAGAAAACTCCAACATCATTATGAATACTCCTCTTATCGTAGTATTCTCGCTTTTCTCCGCACTTTTGGTTAACGCAAACTACAAGGGCAGAGACATCGTAAGAGTTATCTTCTTCCTTCCTATAGTTCTTGGTATCTCCATTGTTACAACTCTTGTAACAACAACAGGCGGCGATGTAACAGGTGTTACAGCAGTTGCTACAGAAGAATCAGGCTTTATTATGAGGCTTCTTACATCCTACACATTCCTTCCTAAGGATGTTATCGGATTCATTATGGGTGTTGTAGCGGATATTTCCTCTATCATATCCAAGGCAGGCGTTCAGACCCTTCTTTACCTTGCTGCACTTCAGGGTATCAGCCCCTCATTGTACGAGGTTGCTAAAATCGAAGGTGCAACAACATACGAAGTGTTCTGGAAGGTTACATTCCCGATTGTTGGCTCGATTACATTGTTCAACTTTGTTTATACATTCGTTGACCTGTTCCTCGATTCCTCAATCGCTCAGGAAGTTTACGCATTTGCGTTCCAGAAGAACAATATCGGTGTAGGTAGTGCACTTAGTGTTGTTTACATGTTTGACGTACTTGCGATATTGGTTGTAATGGTATTGATTCTGACGAAGGTGGTGAAGATTGGTGAGTAAAAAGACAAAAGCCCCCAAGGCTCCTAAGGCTAAAAAACCCGGCTTTTTCGCTTGGCTGAAAAACGCCTGGAACGACAATTCCATCACTGATCCCCTCGTATGTAAGAGAACAATGCAGGGCTTGGTATTTAAGCTTTTCGGTATCACACTTATATTGGGTATGTGCTTTGCGATTCTTTATCCCATCTTAAAGCTTTTCCCCATGATTCTCTGTGACGTTGAAGACCTTGGTAACCCCGACGTTGTATGGATTCCCATCCATTACTCTATCGTAAGCTTTAAGGCTGCTATAAGACTGGTGTTCGGTAACTTCTCTACAATGTTCCTTTCACTTCTTTATGCGGCTGTAACAGCTGTAATCCAGGTTATCATCTGTGCTATGGCAGGTTACACAATTGGTCGAATCAAGATTCCTTTCAAGCCTCTTGTATTTGGCTTGGTAGTATTCCAGTTCGTTGTACCTCCTCAGTCACTTCTTATTTCTCAGTACCTTAACTTCAAGAACTTTGATATTTTAGGTATTTTCCAGCTTACAACAGGTGATACAGTTGACCTTATCAACAACCCTGCAACGCTTTATATGCTCTCCCTTCTTGGTCAGGGCTTAAAGCAGAGCTTGTTTATCTACATCTTCTCATCCTTCTTCCAGGGTCTTCCCAAGGAGTTGGAGGAAGCAGCTCTTATCGACGGTTGCGGATTCTACAAGACATACTTAAAGATTGCACTTCCCAATGCGCTTCCCTCGATTATGGTTGTTGCAGTTCTTTCCTTCATCTGGAACTACGGCGATACTTACTACACAGGTTACTTCCATCCCGATGGACCTTATCTTGCAATGAAGCTCAATCAGCAGTTTGCGGCTACAAATGCCAACACTGTTACTGACGCAGTTTCAAAGTGGTACGATAAGCCCGCAGCATCCTCCTTCACATACGATGCTGTTAAGCAGGCGGCGGTACTTATTTACCTTATCCCGCTTCTTATCATCTACTTCATCGTTCAGAAGCGACTTGTTGAAAACTTCGCAGCCAGCGGTATTGTTGGTTAAAAACTTTAAAAGACGTCCAAGAAATTGGACGTCTTTTTTGTTTTTTTCCAACAGTGAAATCAATCCTTCGGATTGGTGAAATCGCTCTGCGGTGAAATCCCTTCGGGGTGAAATCCGCCTGTGGCGGGTTAAGGTGAAAACACAGCTAAGCTGTGTTTTTTTGATATATATTGAGTTTTTTTTTAGAAGGTGTTATAATTACCTGTAGATTAATAAATTAAACGGTGATGTAAATGTACAAACATATTGAAACAGACGATACGCTTTTTAGTATTCATGATTGTTATGCTGAAAAGATGTGTTTAAATGACGGCGTGTTAACCGTTACTTTTCCAAATGGCTTTTGGGTTTTGGAGAAGCATCCTCAAAATGAATCGGATAACATTGTTCGTACTGATGATGCAAGAGTAGATTTTAAGATTATTGATGATGGATTTGATGCTATTGAAATTTTTGTTTTCAAACAGCAAGATAAAATAAAAGCAATACGTAAATATTGGGAAACTGAAAAATTTATAAATGCAGTTAACAACGGAGCTTTTAAGCTCGAATTTATAGACTGCTATAAAAGATACCAATACATTTTGTTTAAATGTCAACTGTGGTTTGATAAAGAACCGTATCATGCAGAATGCGAAATTATTTTGCATACGGATAAAGCAGTATATAACTGGAACAGTCTTTGTTATGACCGTGTGTGGTAATAAGAATAGCGAGCGTGAATTTTATGGAAGAAAAAACACTAAAATATCCGCTTTTGCTTGTTCACGGAATGGGTTTTCGTGACAGAGAAAGGCTGAATTACTGGGGCAGAATTCCCAAGGAGCTTGAAAAGCTTGGGTGCAGAGTTTTTTACGGAGAACAGGACAGTAACGCCAACATAGAAGCTAATGCGGAATTTATCGGTAACAGGATAAATGAAATTCTTGAAGAA
>JAFUJG010000347.1 GCA_017468215.1 Clostridia bacterium
ATAATATACAAAATAAGGTCCTTACCGGAAACACCCTTTTTAAATTCACCCTTAAGGTTAAAGCCTATGGCAGAGGGCACCTTCATCCATGCCTTTGCCTTGCTCATGCCTATTGCCATGTCTGTAGAGCCAACGCCTGTGGAAAATGCATTAAGGGCACCATATGTACATGTGTGGCTGTCAGCGCCGATAACTGCATCGCCTGCCTTAACAATACCAAGCTCGGGCAAAAGTGCATGCTCTACACCCGCACAGCCGCCTTCAAAAAACTTTTTGATGCCGTGCTTTTCGGAAAATTCCCTTACCTGCTTGCAGTTCTGAGCACTTTTAATATCCTTTGTGGGAGTGAAGTGGTCAAGAACAAAGCAAACCTTGTCGGGGTCGGAAATTGTAAGGTTACCCTTTTCAAAAACATTAACTGCAACGGGGCCTGTTACGTCGTTTGCCATTGCAAGGTCAAGGTTGATGAGAACCAGGTCGCCGGCCTTAACGCTGTCAAGCCCTGCTTTGCAGGCAAGAATTTTTTGTGTCATTGTCTGTGCCATATATGTTCCTCCTAAAATCTACATATAAATATATATTTATGCTATTATAAACCTAATCGGGCAATCCGTCAAGCGGATTTAGCCCCTTAAAAACGCAAAATAAAATATTTTTTGAAAAATTTTAAAAAAACTCTTGCATTTTATGATTTTCTTTGCTACAATAAACAATGCATTAATTGATAATCGGTCTTTGTGCCCCGCACAAGACTTAATTTTTGACTTTTGGCTAAGGAGGTTTATTGGTATGGCAAAGTGTGATGTATGCGGTAAGGGTGTTACTTTCGGCATCCAGGTGAGCCACTCTCATCGTCGTTCTAACAGAACATGGAAGGCTAACGTAAGAACAGTTAAGGCCCTTGTAAACGGTACTCCCAAGACTCTCCATGTATGCAGCCGTTGCCTTCGCAGCGGAAAGATTGTTCGTGCTATCTAAGCGAATTTGAGAGAGAAAACAGGAAGCGAGAGGAAGTCCTCTCGCTTTTTTGTTAAGCAGGTTGCAATCAGCTTTGATTAGGCGATTGCAGCAATTTTATTAGGAACAGAGACACTCCTGTTTCGCTAAAATCAAAAAATGCAATCAAAGCACCCTATCGTGGGTCAGTCATGTCCCAGGTTGTGGGCTTTAGTAAGTAAGGTGATTACTATTAAACATATATTATCCGTTTTATTAGCATTAACAATTATATTTTCGGCTTTCCCTGTTATTGCCGAAACCGACTACGACGAAGTAGGCATTTATTGGGAGTGTTATACCCTCTATCCCGATTTTGTTGACAATGTAAAATTCTACAATGTGAACGATAATCAGATTATCAGATTTTTAGGCTATGTGGAGGCTCATCTTCTCACAAGAGAGGAGGAGCTCAGCGAGGAAAACTTTGACCAATATATGTTCGATGCAATCAATTATGCTTTCGGTATGCGCCCCTGTATCCCTGTTCGTGATGCACTTGCAAAAGCATACCCCGATGCAGTTGGTGATGCTATGAACGCAGTGGTGCCCGAGGAGTATATGCCCATATACGAAACTGTAAAACGCTACCTTTTCGGCATAAAATCGCCTATCATTACGGCAAGCGTTGTTCAAGGCGAGTCTGATGCAACATTTTATGCCCACAGCGTTAACCTTCCGGAAAACAGCCGCCTCACTCTTGCACTGTACGACGAGGAAGGCGTGCTTCTCCATGCAGAAGCCTTTACTCCTAATTGTGCAAAGGAAGACGAGATAGGCTTTATGTGCAGCTGCAGTGTTCATTCGGTTAAGGTCTTTGCATGGGAGGACGGCTCTCTTTCTCCCATTTGCGAGTCTTACGAAATAATAATAGAGTAATAAAAAGCGACCTCATGTGAGCTCACATGAGGTCGCTTTTTATATTACAAATTAGGATACAACAGCTTATATATTTTTTTGTAAACATTTATTTTTTTAACATGTCGCTCGGTTTCCTTGTAGGGAATACTTTCGAGGGTTGCTCCGTCAGTTGAAACCGAAGGGTCGGCAAGCCACTGAGCCACACGCCCCTCCCCTGCGTTATACGCCGCAACGGCAAGGCTTTCGTCACCGCCGAAGATATCCAGCATTCTTTTTAAATAATACACACCAAGTCTGATATTAATATCAGGGTTATAAATGTCGCCGTCATTAATCGTAATGCCTAATTTAGAGGCACAGAAGGCGGCGGTTTCATCGGTGAGCTGCATCACGCCCTTTGCGTCTGCACCCGATACGGCATTTTCATTAAAATTGCTCTCAGCTTTTATAAGTGAAGCTGTCAGATGCCTGTCAACTCCCATTTCATCCGAGTATAAGCGTATCTCGTCAATGAATTTTAACGGAAAAAGTCTGTACGCACCCCAGATTGCCCCCAAAAGCAATGCTACTGTAAGAGCAGTTCCCAATAGGCTTTTTATTAATTTCATTTACACGTTCCTTCCAAAGGGCATTTATCATTCATCTCGAATGGTTTCAAATATTTCAATAACTCTGCGGTTGAGGTTTTCTACGTTA
>JAFUJG010000348.1 GCA_017468215.1 Clostridia bacterium
GACTCCGGTGTTGTTGTCCTTGCAAAACAAAGCGGTGTAATTGATAAGGTAAGTGCAGACCAGGTTGTTATCCGTGACGATAACGGCGAAAAGCACACATATAATCTTCTTAAGTTCAAGCGTTCCAACCAGAGCACATGTATCAACCAGCGTCCTATCGTATCGGCAGGCGAAAGAGTTGAAAAGGGTGACATCATCGCTGACGGTCCTAGTACAGACAACGGTGAAATTGCACTTGGTAGAAACGTTCTTATCGGCTTTATGACATGGGAAGGTTATAACTACGAAGATGCTGTACTTCTTAACGAACACCTCGTTCGTGATGACTGGTACACATCTATCCACGTTGAAGAATACGAGTCCGAGTCCCGTGATACAAAGCTCGGTCCCGAAGAAATCACACGTGATATCCCCAATGTTGGTGAAGATGCACTCCGTGACCTTGACTCCCGCGGTATTATCCGCATCGGTGCAGAGGTTCACGCAGGCGATATATTGGTAGGTAAGGTTACACCTAAGGGTGAAACTGAGCTTACAAGCGAAGAAAGACTTCTCCGTGCTATTTTCGGCGAAAAAGCAAGAGAAGTAAGAGATACATCACTCCGTGTACCTCATGGTGAAACAGGTATCATCGTTGATGTTAAGGTGTTCAGCCGTGAAAACGGTGACGAATTGCCTCCCGGAGTTAACGAAGTTGTACGTTGCTATATTATCCAGAAGAGAAAAATCTCTGTCGGCGATAAAATGGCAGGTCGTCACGGTAATAAGGGTGTCGTATCGAGAGTTCTTCCTACAGAAGACATGCCCTTCCTTCCCGACGGTACACCCCTTGATATCGTTCTTAACCCCTTGGGCGTACCTAGCCGTATGAACATCGGTCAGGTACTTGAAGTTCACCTCGGTATGGCAGCTAAGAAGCTTGGCTTCAAGGTTGCAACAAGCGTATTCGACGGTGCAAACGAAACAGATATTCAGGATCTTCTCGAACAGGCAGGTCTTCGTAAGGACGGTAAGACCACTCTTTACGACGGACGTACAGGTGAACCCTTCGATAACCCCGTAACAGTAGGTTACATGTATTTCTTAAAGCTTCACCACTTGGTTGACGATAAGATTCATGCTCGTTCTACAGGTCCTTACTCACTTGTTACTCAGCAGCCTCTGGGTGGTAAAGCTCAGTTCGGTGGTCAGAGATTCGGTGAAATGGAAGTTTGGGCTCTTGAAGCGTACGGCGCAGCTTACACACTTCAGGAAATCCTTACTATCAAGTCCGATGACGTGACAGGCAGAGTAAAGACATACGAAGCAATTGTAAAGGGCGAAAACGTTCCCAAGCCCGGTATTCCCGAATCCTTCAAGGTATTGGTTAAGGAACTTCAGTCTCTTGCACTCGATGTAGACGTTCTTGACCAGAACGGCGATATCATTGACCTTAAGGCAATCGGCGACGATGATGACGATATGCCCAATGAAGAATACCGCGACGAAAACATGCGTGCAGTTGATGACGGCTTTGATAACGCATCCGGCTACCGCAGTGTTGACGAAGACGAGTTACTCAATGATATTTTAGGCGAAGCGGAAGCTTCTGCACCCGCACCTGTTTTCGGTAGTGAAGACGACGATGTGGATTTTGACATTGAGCCTACAGACGAAGAACTTATGGCAATTGAAGGCGGAGATTTTGATTCCGACCTCTTCGAAGATAAGGAATAAGGTTATTCCCACGGCGAAAGCCGACACTTGAAGAAAAGAACTCATAACGAGTAATAGGTGATTATGTAAGGGGTTTGCCCTTTGCATGATCGCAGGGAAAGGAATGATTGTAATAATGGAATTCAATACATTTGAATCTATCCGTATAGGTCTTGCTTCACCCGAAAAAATTCGTAACGAATGGTCTTTCGGTGAAGTAAAGAAACCTGAAACAATAAATTACAGAACACTTAAGCCTGAACCCTTAGGACTTTTCTGCGAAAGAATTTTCGGACCTCAGAAGGACTGGGAATGTCATTGCGGTAAGTACAAGAGAATCAGACACAAGGGTGTTGTCTGTGACCGTTGCGGCGTTGAAGTTACACGCGCAAAGGTTCGTAGAGAAAGAATGGGCCACATTGAGCTTGCGGCACCTGTTTCTCATATCTGGTATGTAAAGGGTATCCCCTCAAGAATCGGTCTTATTCTTGACATTTCTCCCGGGGTACTTGAAAAAGTATTGTACTTTGCACAGTATATAGTTTTGGATGTTGATTCTAACATCACAGACCTTAAGAAGAAGCAGCCCCTTACAGAAAAGGAATACAACTCCTATTCTGAAAAGTACGGTAACCACTTCCGTGCAGGCATGGGTGCAGAAGCTATCAAAGAGCTTTTGTGCGAAATTGACCTTGAAGAGCTTTCCAAGGAGCTCCGCGAAGAAATGAGTGCTTCTCAGGGTCAGAAAAAAGCAAAGGTTGCAAAGAGACTTGAAATCGTTGAAGCTTTCAGAAAGTCTAACAACCGTCCCGAATGGATGATTATGGATGTTGTTCCCGTAATTCCTCCGGAAATCCGTCCCATGGTACAGCTTGACGGCGGACGCTTTGCAACAAGTGACCTTAACGATTTGTATAGACGTGTTATCAACCGTAACAACCGTCTTAAGAAGCTTCTTGAACTGGGTGCTCCCTCTATCATCGTAAGAAACGAAAAGAGAATGCTCCAGGAAGCTGTTGACGCTCTTATTGATAACGGCAGACGCGGCAGACCTGTAACAGGCCCCGGTAACCGTGCACTTAAGTCTCTTTCCGATATGCTTAAGGGTAAGCA
>JAFUJG010000349.1 GCA_017468215.1 Clostridia bacterium
CTCTGCTGTAGGAGCCTGTGTGGGTTCCGCTGTGGGAGCCTCTGTAGGCTCTGCTGTGGGAGCCTGTGTGGGTTCCGCTGTAGGAGCCTCTGTAGGCTCTGTTGCGGGTTCTGTAGGCTCAACAACTGTTATATTATCCCATATGTCGGTTGTGGGTACGTCAATTTCATCCTCTGCATTCATACGGAAGATAAACACGTCAACAACCTCGTCTTCGTATGTTCTTACAATAGCATATGTTGCAATACGGCTTGTTACCTTAATGTCAGCGTAGCTACCCTTTGTGAAGGAGGTTTCTCTGTAAGTGTAGTCGATAAGGTAATATGCTACTTCGCTATCGTTGTAGAAGCCTTCCTCAATACCTTCAATATTAAATCTCTTGGAGGATTTGCTTTCAACCATACCGCCGTAAACGCCTGCATCCTCATCACTGGGAACATCTGCTGTATCAAATGCACTGTAAAGATCGTCCTGGTCATCTGTTGTTGCAGCAACGATTTCGAGCTTGTTTACATAGCCTGCAGCATTTTCGCTTACAAGAACAATGTTACCAACTTCAACATCAAAGTTTTCATCGGGGTCTATGATGTATGTTTCGGTATTACCGTTTCTGATACCAACGATTTTCTTTGTTATAGAATCTTCAACACGAACATCGGAAACCTTCTTTACGATAAGTGCATGCTGTTCATAATCACAGGTTGTGATGCCATCTGTAATGACAATAACATCAAGGTCCTCGCCTCTTTCGCCGTAAGCGATGAAGGAGTAGCTGCTTCCATCTGTAAAGAATTCGTCAACTGTACCTGCAGCAACCGCATCAGTAAGGATTTCTTCGCTGTCATCAAGGCGGAATGCAACCTCATCGCCGGTAATGTCATAAGTACCGTAGGTGCCTCTCTTTGCGGAGTATTCCTTATTGTTTTCCGATGCATACTTGGTCTGTGCATAGAAATCCTCATAGGTGCCGGGGATATAGATTTCGCTTATAACGCCTGCGGAGGATACCTTTACTCTTGCAAGACCAACATAGCCATCTACACCATACTTGTAGGAAAGGTCTGTTTTGTTGAATGTAAGATAGTCGTATACTGCAGCAGGAGTTACATTCTTGTAAAGGTTACCGTTTGCATCTACATACTTCATCTTAGAGGCCTTAAGTGTGTAAGTATCAACACTGCCTGCCTCGTCAACTGCCTGGATAAGATATGTTGTCTTGGAGAACTTTGTCTGTGTGTCATAATTTGTAATGAACACATAGTCACCGCCGATAACACGGCTTGCTACTGTGGAGTATGCAATCTTACCCTGGTAGTTAAGGTAGAATGTACCGTAATCACCGGCAGAAAGGTCCTCTGCAAATGCAGGAGAAAGTTCATAGGGCTTTTCGTCGATATAGTACTCGTTTTCAACGTAGTCAACTTCGTCAATGATACCCTTTACGCTCTTGCTGGAAACGTAAACAGTAATAATGCTTCTGGAAGCATCCAGACATGTGACAACATCATCTTCTTCGATTTCATCGGGACCTACAATTTCGCCGTCACGGATAATTGTGATAGAAACATCGTCATCTTCATAATCCAGTTCAAGCTCGCCGTCCTTACCTTCGAAGTAATAGTAGCCGTCATCTACTTCGATGTCTGTTACAACAAACTCAACGCCTTCGGATTCGTCAAATACATCAATAAATACAAAGTCATATTCGTTGTCACGGTTGTTATCAACAAGTGTCATAACGTCAAAATTGTCGAAATATTCAGTAATTGAATCGTTTACAATTTCACCGTTTACAACTACAACAACGTTTCTGTCAAGCTCAAGCTCTGTAAGCCTTTTGTCAGTAACACGCTTTGCGTAACTGATAACTTCTTCACTGCTTTCGTCAGCAAAGAAACGGTCCTTCACAACCTCAATCTCATCATTACGAGATGTGTCGAGAGAAACAGCAAAAATTGTGTCCTTACCTGTCTTTACGCTTTCACCAACATAAGCGATAACAGCCTTACCAAGGAATGTGCTTGCGTTTGTTGTGCCTTCGTCAAAGTCAACTGTTTCGTCCTCATCATAAAGGGGACGGCTTGCTCTGTTGTCGAGGCTGTAAACGTTTGTGATTTCAAGCTCGATATACTTATCACGACTTGAGAAGGTTTCGCCTGTAAGATATGTATCGGTTACAACAGCACCAACCTTTTCAATATCGAGATAGTCACGGAGAAGTGTTCTTCCGTTATATGTGTAGGATGTACCTAAAATTCCTGTGTTGTAGCTTGTTGCTTCCATCATTTCAACTTCAAGAGCGTTGTAGATAAGCTGTGCAACAAGACCTCTGGGAGCTTCCATTCCCACATAGCCGGAAAGACCCTTTGTAATCTTAGCATCACTTGCCGCACGGATATAACCGTCGGGATAAAGGGGAAGGTTGTAGCTGCCTGCCTTAAGCTCGTGACCTATTGCACATACAACCATCTTCACAATCTGCTCATATGTAACGCTGTCGTCAGGAAGAAATGTTCCTTGGGGGAAACCGTTTACAATACCGTTTTCAACTGCTATGTTGATATAACCGGATGCCCAGTGACTTTTATCAACGTCAGTAAAAATGGTGTTAGCCTGTTGTACATTATCATCAAGACCGAGCACACGTACCATAATGGTTGCTGCTTCGGCTCTTGTAATTGTACCTTCGGGACGGAAAGTTCCGTTACCGTAGCCTGTGATAATACCAATACCCGACAGAAGGTTAATAGCTTCGGCATACTTGTGGCTGTCGGGGACGTCTGTGTATTCTGCAGCCTGTGCAAAGCTTACGTTAAACGAAAGAACCATACACAATGCAAGAACCAGACTTACAATTCTTCTGAGATTTTTCATTTGTTCAGAACTCCTTTCAATTTTTTAGATAAACCCGAACCGGCAAAAGCGCTCCTCCGTGGCATAGCCACCGCTGCGGTTTTCCGGTTTAATCTTTAGTATAAGCTATGAGGGTTATCAACCGTAACCCCACATGATGTGCGCATTTTTAAGAAGCTGCACCGGCAAGCATAAAGAGTCATCATCCGCAATATCGCTGTAACCGCTTATATTTCCGTCATGGTAATAAATACCCGGCATAAGCATTGTGGCTGCCAATAATACTGCAACGGATAACCTCAGACGTTTCATGCTTGTCACTCCTTTTGCGATAAATTATGTAGGAAAAACGGGGAAACTCTCCCTCATCTCACCATTATTATAATAATTCAAGCGTTTAATGTCAATTACACGATAATTAAGGTTATGTTTCGGTATTATTACAATTGTGAACATCTTGTTAACACAAAAAAAGCACGCTTTGCGTGCTTTTTTTGTTATCTCATACTTGTGATATAGCTGTTTATTTCGTTAAACATTCTTTCGGGGTTTGCCAAGTTTCCGCCCTTTTGAATATCAAAAGACGTATTGCCGTCACCATAGAAAACAAAGTCCCATTTATAAACATATTTCTGGGTTTTAATCATTTCGTCAAGTACGGTATATTCACATTCGGTGCTGGCATTGTCGCTTTCACCGATAACAATAACGCAAACCTGGCAGGGGCGGTCTTCCTCTCTTGTATCGGCAAGCATGTCGCCAACACTTGTTATTGCAAAGCCCATTGCATCATAAAGAGCACTTTTCCCTTTGGGAATATAGGTTTTTGCGTTGTATTTACGTATCTGGTTAAACCTTTTCCCCATAGCCGACGCTTTATAGGCTTCGTTAAAGAACACAAGCGAGTAGGTGCTCTCGTCTTTTATATTCTTCTGGGTATCGATAATTGAGTTGATACCCTTTATCATGGCATCTTGGTCCATACCCTCGCTTTTGCCTATTACAAACACAAATTCCTTGCGGTTATCTTTCATTTTTAATAATTCTTCCTTTCCATAGATGTCATTTTACTTTTGAAAGCGGAGTTGCAAAAAGGTCCTTTACAACTCCGGTTGCAAACATTGCCAGGGCATAAATTACCACCGATATGCCAAATGGAACGAACTTTGCATAACCGCTTGTAAGAGCCTCGGGAGCAAAAATGTTCCACACCACAAGGAACGCCACCGTCACACCAGACGAAACGAGGATTTTCGCAAGCGTTCTTATAAGCTCCTTTGTAATATATCCGCCGATAATGCCTTTAAGTTTAACAGCAATGAAAACTGTATACAGACTGAGCAGTACCGTTGAAGACCATGCCACAAAGTAAACCCCGAATATGGGCGAAAGGAAATAATCGACGATTGCATTTAGTGCAACAACTGCAATTGCTCCTATAACCGTTATGCGATACTTGCCCGCAATATAGAAAAGCTTATTAAGAATGTTTTGTCCCAAATAGCCGAATATGGCAAAGGAGTACACTGTAAATGCCAGTGCCACCTTCACGGTGTCCTGGTGAGTGAAGGCACCTCTCTCGTAAATGAGGGATATCGCAAACTCACCAAAGAAAACCACCGCAATAAGATAAAAAGCAAAAATTGAAACCATAAGCTTTATCATATAGCGGATAAGCTCACGCACGTAGTCCATTTCTCCGTGCTCGTAGTTCTGGCTTATGGCAGGAAAAACAACTGAGCTCATTGCAACTACGAACATGCCTGAAAAGGTTATGAATAAGTTGCTTCCGTAGCTTAAGGTAGACACCATACCCTCGTCTGCGTTTACAAAAATCTTATCTGTCATGAAACACAGCTGAAGCATAAGACCGGATGCAAAAATATACAAAGTTTCACGCACGTTGTCGCTGCCGCTGCCCTTTGCAATGTCCTTTGCAGGAAGGAAAAAACCATATCCCTTACGGTAAAAATCAGGCAGCTGGATTACAATGTGCAAAAACCAGCCAAGAGTTGTAACAGCACTTATGAGCTCAATATCGTCTACGCCAAAAATGAGCACTGCAATAACGATTACATTATAGGGCAGGCTCATAACAGAGGGCGTAAAAAACACCCGCCTGTTCTGGAGAAGACCACTCATCATGTATGCTATACATATAAAAACAAAGCTGGGCAGCATAATATACATAATACGGAGAGCAAGGTCAAAGTCTGCTCCTTCAAGGTTTGGAAGAAGCACCTTTACAATGCTGCCTGCAAAGATATATAAAAGGCAGGTAACACCTATTACCATCAGGGATATACGCCTCATAAAATGTGCGGCGTATTTTTCCTGGTTACCCTGTGCCGAATATTCACTTTTGTTGATGTTTTTTATAATAAGTGTGGAAAGTGCACTGCCTACAGCAGTAAAAATAAGGCTTGCAATACCGAAAATCTGAAAATAGATGTCGCTTTCAACGCCGGTGCCGAACTGCGATGCAAAAACGGCGTCACGCAGAAAGCCTGCAACCTTTGCACATAAAATTCCCATCACTACAAGAATATATGCATTTGCCACCAAATCACTCCTATGGCATATTTTCACGCATATATTCTATAACACAATTAACCCTCAG
>JAFUJG010000350.1 GCA_017468215.1 Clostridia bacterium
AGTACCTTGACATTGTTACAGGTAAGATTTTCTGCGAAGGCGTACAGGAATACTTCTACGAGGATATCGTAGCTGTTACATCTGCACAGGAAGTTAAGAAGGCTTACAAGGCTTATGGTTTCCTTAACCTTCGTCGCAGAACTATTGATTACCTCAGAGAAAGCATCACAGTTGTATCCAGCGGTTGCATGCATAAGGAAAGCTATGTGGTTGACATGGGCAACTCCCTTCTCGATACAAAGTTTGTAGGTATGAGAAACCTTATCCGTCAGAAGAAGATGGAAAAATAATTGCCGCATATTTGCGACAAACAAATTGATAACTACTATGTAATGCCACTGCATAGATGTTATATACTTAAATTATAATTTAAGGAGATGTTTAAACATGAGTTTACTCGGCGCAGCATCAGCGGCAGCTGAATACGCACAATGGCAGGCTCAGAGAAAGAGCCTCTTAAAGGCAGCAAATGCTACACAGAAGAAGGCTATTAAGTACTTCATTCCTGAACCCGGTTGCAAGGGCCTTTTCGATAAGGTTACTGATGAAGAATATGATGCAATCATAAACACAATGGTACAGGAGAGCAACTCTTACAAGAGAGCTCTTGATAAGATTGGTCTTGATGAAAGCGAACTTAAGGAAATTCCTCCTGTAACACTTTACGGTTACGAAGAAAACAACAACAGCTTCTCTAAGACAAATCCTGACGGTACTTACAGAACAAACCTTTACTCTATCACACATTTGTTCTTCTCCTCCACACAGGTTTATATGTACCAGCTCATCTTCAACACAATGAAGAATGACAAGAAGGAAAGAACAGAAGAATATTTCTACAAGGATATCACAAACTTCTCTACAGTTTCCGACACAGTTGAATCTATCACATTCAAGGGCTGCCAGAACACTGCTCAGAAGGTATCTGTAGAAGTACAGAAGTTCTCTCTTATTGTTCCCGGCGACAAGTTCACATGTGCTACATACGGTGACATTGATCAGCAGGTTAGAGCATTGAAGAACAAGCTCAGAGAAAAGAAGATGTAATTTCTTTTAACGTGCACGTTAAAACATATGGGGATGTATGTGGCATATACATCCCCTTTATTTTCTTATAGGAAATTTCGCAATTTCCTATAAAAAAATAAAAATTGATTTTATTGCCGTGCGAGAATTTCCTCGCAAGACTCGGAAAACGCACATGGCATAAGAAAGTGTTTTCTCCTCTGTTAGCTTTAGCTCGGGCTATTGCCAAGGAGTGTCGGAGACACTTTCTTGTAAAAAACTTCACATCAGAGGTTTAAAAAATGGGTAAGAAAAAGCAATTTGTTGAGTATCATAAATATAAGGTCATAAAAGAAAAAAAGAAAGTCAGATTTGAGGAAATTTACCCCGAAACAGGACAAAAGATGGTCAGGCCAAAGGTTAATCTGCATTTAGCTGCACTAAAGGTGATTATCTGCGTTTTGGTTAATCTTACAGCGGCGGGAATAGTTTGCCAAGTTTTGCAAAGATGGGTATGGCAGGTTGATAAAACATGGATTATTAATCTGAGGTATATATCAGCCTTTGTAATCCTCACACTACTTGCCGTGCTTTTTACGGCAAAGAAAATTGTTGTTTTTGTAATAAGACTGTACCAGCGGTATGCTGCATACGAGGTGCGATGCACCTGCCTTTTTATTCCCAATTGCTCGGAGTACATGGTACAGGCAATCAATAAATACGGCTTGATTAAGGGCGTAAAAAAAGGTTTTGCCCGGTTTAATCGCTGCAAGCCGCCACACGGTGGCGTGGATTTGCCCTGATAATGAAAGGAGCGTTTTAATATGAATATTATCGGAACTTTGATAATGTTTTTAGTAAGTATGATAATAAACTTCCTGCCTACAGTAATTGCCTTTGTAAGAGGAAGCTCAAATAAAATGACGGTAGTTATCCTTAATGGAATACCGTTTGTTATAAGCGTGATTTTTGCTTTTGTCAGCATTCCCCTTGTAAATACGGCAGTTAATGTTTTTGTTGTTATTACATGGGTTGCTGCATTGGTGATGGCAATACGTGGATAAGGCGAGAAGGGCATCTGGGGTTCGACTCATCTCGCCTTAAACAAAAAAGTTATTTGAACCAGGGTTCAAATAACTTTTTTTGTTACTGAAATTTTTGGCAAAAACTGAAAAACTCATCACGAGTATATGCTGAGTTCAAAATTTCTAAAAGCGAGTTGGCTGAAAGGCGAGAGGGGAGCGACAGCTCCTTTATAAGTGCCTGCCTTAATGCGGAGGCACCCTTCTTGCCGGATAGGCCAAGGGTAAATAAATCTACCTTGGTTATGGGGTTGGGGTTTGCCTGGCTTTTTGTAACATTGGCTTTTTCCAAAAGCTCTTTTAACGTTTCCTCGTCGATGCCTTCAACCCCTAAAAGCCCCTCCTTTGAGGGCTTGTCCTTGCGTTTCTCCTTGCCCTTTATATCGGGGATATAAACATTTTTAATATATTCAGAGGGGATAAAGCTTTTCAAATGACCACGAATGACAAAGCCTGCACGGTCCGAGTCTGTTAAAATCAGAAGCCCTTGCCTTTGGGCAAGGGCTTTTAAAAATTCTCTCTTGTCTTTGTCACGAAAGATGCGGAAGCCGTCGGTTGTAATAATCAGCGCATCGCATACCTTCTTAAGCTGCATTTTGTCATACTTTCCCTCTACAATGACAGCTTCTTTAATTTTTATCATAATTTAGTTTCGATAAGACCGTAATTACCGTCCTTTCTCTTGTATACAATGTCGGTAGAATCTGTCTCGGCGTTAAGGAAAATGAAAAATTCATGGCCTAAAAGATTCATCTGCAGTATAGCTTCCTCGGCACTCATAGGCTTTAAGGAATGAGTCTTTGTGCGGATGATATTAAATTCCTTTTCTTCTTCAACGGGAGCATCCTCAACAGCAGGCTGGAGGGCTTCACGACGGAGATTTTTCTCCAAGCGGGTTTTGTTACGTCTTATCTGACGGTCAATGGCAACCTCTGCCTTATCAACTGCATCCAGAATATCTTCATTTCGCTCCTCAGCACGGTAAACAAGACCGTTGGCGAAAATTGTAACCTCGACTATTTTATCGTTTTTCTGAGAGGAAACTGTAACTGTTGCCTCTGCATCTTCATTAAAGAATTTTGCTAATTTGCCAATCTTCTTTTCAATCATACCCTTGTCGATTTCGTTCACGAAAGTTTTTCTTGTTGTGATTGTAGTCTTCATACAGTAGCCTCCTTGTATTTTCCATAGGAAGATTGTCCTTCCTTTGTGTATATTATACAAGGTTTATAAAATCATTGCAATAGATTTTGTGAAATTTAAAAAAAATGAAATATATTATTAAAAAACATCTTATTGCAAAAAAGTGCAAGTCAAAGCAACATTTTTGTATTTACAACAATGCGAGAAAATGATAATATATAATTAATATATTCCGAAAGGATTGAGAAAATGAAAAAACGCATAATTTCAGCTTTACTTATGTGCATGATGTGTGTTGTACTCTTGTCAGGCTGTGCAGACAACCAAAGCGAGGAAACAAGTGCAGTTGTTGACACTATTTACATAGGTCATCACTATATTCCGGAAATTGACCCCACATACATAGACCCTATCACAGGAGAGCCCGGCATGGCTCCCGATAAGAGGATTGCTTCCCTTAACGCTCTTGCAACAGTTAAGGAAACATTGGGCGTTGACGTTAAATGGAAGGCTTGGGTAAGCGGTGCAACAAGAGACTGTCTGCAGACAGTTCTTGCAGGCGACCCTTTTGCTCATATGGCAGTTCTTTCGGGTAGTGCGCAGGCGACTGTTTTAACACAGAACGTGCTTCAGCCTCTTGACCCGTATCTTGATGTTTTTGACCATCCCGATGCAGAGTGGATTGTAATGCCTGAGGTTTTCGGTCACCATTATTTCATGGAACGTGACCTTATCTACGTTACTGACTGGCCTATGGTATTCAACATCAACCTTATCGAGGCAGTTCCCGAGCTTAAGGATGAAAACGGCGACACAATAT
>JAFUJG010000351.1 GCA_017468215.1 Clostridia bacterium
CTGTCAGAGCTATCATTGTGCAATAGCCTGCAAGGGAATTCACCATAAAAATTGCAACCATCATCACCAATAATAATATCAGCTTGCATCTTGGGTCCAGAGAATGTATACAGGACTTTGTATTATAATATTGTCCGATAGTAATGTCTCTCAGCATTGTGTTATCCTTTCAGCTTTTTGTATATTGCCTCTGCGGCGTCCTCCACAGTAATAATTCCTAAGTTAAAATCATGTCCACATTTTTTAAGTCTGCCCATAAGCCTTGTTATCTGGGGCACATCAAGCCCATACTCCAGCAAAAGCTCGTTTTTCTCAAAAACGGTTTCAACGTCGCCAGCAAGAACAGCCGCACCCTTGTGCATTACCAGAACCTTTTCGGCAAAGGCTGCAACGTCTTCCATGCTATGGCTTACGAGCACTATGCTTTCGCACAGGGTACCCTTTATATTTTTAAGCATATGAAGCAGACTGTCTCTGCCCACAGGGTCAAGCCCTGCTGTAGGCTCGTCCAGGATAAGAGTTTTTGGCCTCATCGCAATAATACCTGCAATAGCAACCCTTCTTTTTTCGCCGCCGGAAAGCTCAAAGGGAGACAGGTTTTCAAATTCAGGCGAAAGACCCACAAGTGCCATTGCCTCACGTGCTCTTTCAACGCTCTCCTGCTCACTTAACCCCATGTTTTTGGGGCCAAAGCAAATATCCTTTATAACGCTTTCCTCAAAGAGCTGGTGCTCAGGGTACTGAAAAACCATGCCAACCTTGCCCTTTATGGCTCCAAAAGGCTTTTTTATGCCTGTTATATCAACACCGTCAATTATCACTCTGCCCTCGGTGGGTTTTAAAAGACCGCTCATAATCTCCACAAGGGTGGATTTTCCGCTTCCGGTGTGACCTATAATACCCCAGATTTCGCCATCCTGCACCGTTAACGAAACACCTTTCAGCGCAGTGAAGGCATCGGGAGTTTTTTCTTCATATATACATTTTACATTTTTTAATTCAATCAACTTTATTCTCCCTTAATGCGAGGGGGTCAACCCCAACATGCCTTAACAACAAATCAAGTGCCTCGGCACATTCCTCCGTGCGGAGCATTTCGCCTTTTATATCAATACCTTTTTTCCTCAGTTCATTAACCAGAAGCGTAACCTGAGGCACATCAAGCCCCAAACGTGTCATTTCGTCAACACGTGAAAACACCTTTTTAGGCGAGCCGTCCAGAACAATGCTGCCCTTGTCCATAACTACAACCCTGTCAGCCTTTGCTGCTTCCTCCATGTAATGAGTAATTAAAACCACGGTTATTCCCGCTTCCTTGTTAAGCTTTTTAATGCTTGCCATAACCTCACGCCTGCCCTTAGGGTCAAGCATAGCGGTAGGCTCGTCCAGAACAATGCATTCAGGCTCCATGGCGATAACACCTGCAATGGCTACCCTCTGCTTCTGACCGCCCGACAGAAGATGCGGCTGTGCATAACGAAAATCATACATATCAACACTTTTAAGTGCCTTTTCAATCCTTCGGAGCATCTGACTGTGAGGCACGCCCAGATTCTCAAGCCCGAAAGCAATATCTTCCTCAACGGTGGTTGCAACAATCTGGTTATCGGGGTTCTGGAAAACCATGCCCACGGTTTTTCTTATGTCAAAAAGCCTTTTGGCATCAGAGGTGTCAATTCCGTTAACAATAACTCTGCCCTCGGTAGGTGTCAGCACCGCATTAAAATGCTTTGCCAGGGTGGATTTCCCCGACCCATTCCTGCCAAGCAATGCAACAAAGGAGCCTTTTTCTATATTAAGATTTATTCTGTCCAATACCTTTTTTGCCTCGCCCTCGTCATTTTCATATACGAAGGTAACGTTTTCACACCTTAACATAACATACAATCCTTCATTTCTAAAACACGGATGTGCAATTATCTCTCCCAGCGTGCTGTAGCACCGCAGGGAAGATAAATTCCGCTTGTAACCGGAAGACCGATTTCATCTGCAGTAACCTTGCCCTTTGGCAGAGCAAGCTCAAGAATGTTTTTCATAACAGCAGGCTGAAGACCTGTTGTGTAAGAGTTTATAAGAAAAAATATAGGCTCATCCGATAACAAAAGCGCACATCTTTCCACAAAATCCCACAAGCATTCCTCCAATTTCCATACCTCACCGCCGGGGCCTCTGCCGTAAGAGGGCGGGTCCATGATAATTGCGTCATACTTTTTGCCTCTGCGGATTTCTCTCTCCACAAACTTCATACAGTCATCAACAATGTATCTTATATAGTTGCCGTCAACCTTGCTGGATACTGCATTTTCCTTTGCCCAGGCAACCATGCCCTTGGATGCATCAACATGGCATACGTTTGCTCCCGCCGCACTGCATGCAACAGTTGCACCGCCTGTATAGGCAAAAAGGTTCAACACATTTGCCCCCGGGCGTTCCTTAAGCTTTTCAGCCATCCAGTCCCAGTTTACTGCCTGCTCGGGAAAAAGCCCTGTGTGCTTAAAGCCCATTGTTTTTATATTGAACTTAAGATGCTTATATTCTATTTCCCATCTGTCGGGGGTTTTCTTTACATAGTCCCAGCTACCGCCACCTGTAGAGGAACGGTTATATACAGCGTTAACACCCTTCCATGCCTGTTTGTCGCACTTTTTCTTCCAGATAACCTGAGGGTCGGGACGTGAGAGATAAACATTTCCCCATCTTTCAAGCTTCATTCCGTCACATGTATCTATACATTCATAATCTTTCCAGTCCTCAGTTGCCCACATAGTCAATCCTCCTATAGCAAGTCAAATTATATCTAGTATATTGTATCACGAAAACAAGACAATAGTCAACATTATATCTCTTTACAAATCAGTCTTACTGATATATAATTACCTTGTAAATTCTTTACGGAGTGTAATTATTATGAACACAATTTCTCAAAGTGAAAATTTACTCACAGTTATTATGAATTTAGGCAAAGAAATGCTTATGTGCGGTGCCGAGGTAAACCGTGTTGAAGACACAATATCACGCCTTTGCGATGCCTATGGTCTTAAGGATGCAGAAATTTTTTCAATAACAAGCCTTATCCTTGTTACTGTACGTGGTCACGAAGGGTCATCCTTTGCTCAGTCAAGACGAGTTACCGGATATGTGTTCAACTTTTACCGCCTTGAGGAGCTTAATGCACTGTCCCGCACGGTGTGCAGTACAACTCCTTCTGCAGAGGACTTTCAGCACATGTTGGATGAAATCATTGCCCACAGCCATTTTTCCAAGCTGTTAAGGCTTTTAGGTTTTATCCTTACATCGAGTGGCTTTTGTCTTTTGTTCAAAGGCTCCCTTATAGACGCATTATGTGCCGGGTTAATCTCTGTGGGCGTGTTTATTATCGAACGCATTTTTACCACATTCTCCATCAACGGCATGCTCTACAATTTCATATCCTCGCTTTTTGCAGGTGTTATGGCATTTTACCTGACAGGGCTCAATATAGGAGCAAGCCTTGACAAAATCATGATAGGCGATATTATGCTTCTTATCCCGGGGCTTATGCTTACAAACGCTATTAAGGACATGATGAACGGCGACACCATGGCAGGCTTCCTCCGTTTTTGCGAGGCACTTCTCACAGCTCTTGCCATTGCCCTGGGCTTCTGGTTCTCAATGATTGCTATGGGGGTGTTATCATGGTAGAAAATATCATTCTTGTTCTGGCTGCAGCTATCGGTACGGTGGGCTTTGCGTTAATGCTCCGCCTTCGTCTTAACAGGCTGCCTATCATTGCCGTATCAACAGCGCTTTGCTATTCACTGTATCTTTTGGTTTTTCATTTTTCTGTAAATGACTTTTTTGCAAACTTCACCGCAGCTGTTTTTGCGGCAGCTGTGTCGGAATTTTTAGCAAGATATATCAAAGCTCCTGTAACAGTGTTCCTTATCCCTACAATACTACCGCTTGTGCCAGGTGCAAACCTTTACTACACAATTGATGCATTTTTCTGCGGCGAGCTCCGTAATGCACTTAACTTCTTCTCATTAATGGGCAGAGCAATAGGTGCAATACTTCTTGGCATTATAACAGTAAACACAGTTATGAAATGCATACGCAACTATAAAGAACAA
>JAFUJG010000035.1 GCA_017468215.1 Clostridia bacterium
ACATTTGAGGAGGAATTCACTATGAAGATTAGACCCTCAGTTAAACCGATTTGCGAAAAGTGCAAGATTATCAAGAGAAAAGGTAAAATCATGGTAATCTGTGAAAATCCCAAGCACAAGCAGAAGCAGGGCTGATTAATTTTTACGGCGCGGCTGAACACATTAGTTGTGTTGTCGGGAAATTTTATCCCTCATTTTTGCGGTATAATTGTAAGCTGATCAAAATTTTCGGTGTCGGATCCGAACAAAGATTTCGGGTCAACAATCATATTATGAAAGGATGAGAAAACTATGGCAAGAATAGCCGGTGTGGATTTGCCCCGTGAAAAGCGTGTTGAGATTGGTCTCACATACGTATACGGTATCGGCAGAACCAGCGCAACAAAGATCCTTGAAGCTACAGGTATCAATCCTGATACAAGAGTAAAGGACCTTACAGAAGACGAAGTAGCAAAGCTCAGAGACGTTATTGATAACAACTATACAGTTGAAGGTGACCTTCGTAGAGAAGTAGCTCTTAACATTAAGAGACTTATCGAAGTTGGTTGCTACCGTGGTGTACGCCACAGAAAGGGCCTCCCTGTTAGAGGTCAGAACACAAAGAACAACGCCCGCACAAGAAAGGGCCCCAAGCGTACAATCGCTAATAAGAAGAAGTAAGGAGGAGAGCATAAATGGCTAAAGCAGTAAAAAAGACAGCCGTTCGTAAGAGACGTGAACGTAAGAACATCGAACGTGGTGCAGCACATATCAGAAGCACATTCAACAACACTATCGTAACAATTACAGACGTTAACGGTAATGCTCTTTCCTGGGCATCCGCTGGCGGACTTGGTTTCAGAGGCTCCAGAAAGAGCACTCCCTTCGCAGCACAGATGGCAGCTGAAACAGCAGCTAAGGCAGCGATGGAACATGGTTTAAAGACAGTTGAAGTTTATGTAAAGGGCCCCGGCGCCGGCAGAGAAGCTGCAATTCGTGCACTTCAGGCAGCAGGTCTTGATGTAAGCCTCATTAAGGACGTAACACCCATTCCTCACAATGGTTGCCGTCCCCCCAAGAGAAGAAGAGTTTGATTTAAGAAGGAGGTTATACTGATATGGCTAAGAATATGCAGCCCATTTTAAAGCGTTGCAGAACTTTGGGTATCGAACCCTCTGTAATGGGTATCGACAAAAAGAGCAATCGTAATCCCGGTGGTTCTCAGAGAAAGAAAAAGAGCGAATATGCTATTCAGCTTAATGAAAAGCAGAAGGCAAAGTTCATCTATGGCGTACTTGAAAAGCCCTTCAGAAAGTATTTCGAAATGGCTAACAAGAAGGAAGGCATCACTGGTGAAAACCTTCTTTCTATCCTCGAAAGCAGACTTGACAACGTAATCTTCAGACTTGGTCTTGCAGACACACGTCGTCAGGCTCGTCAGGTTGTTACACACGGTCACGTGCTTGTAAACGGCAAGCGTGTTGACATTCCCTCCTATCTTGTATCTGTAGGTGAAGTTATCTCCCTTAAGGAAGGTACAGCTACAGCTGACTGGATGAAGGACATTGTTGAACGTAATTCTTCCAGAACTGTTCCTGCATGGATCAGCGCTGATAAGAATACTCTTTCCGGTACAATTACAGCTGTTGCAAAGAGAGAAGACATCGACTACGAAATCAACGAAACACTTATCGTCGAACTTTACTCCAAGTAATAGTTATCCCGACACTATGTAACAAAAAAATATATAGGAGGGTGTATTAGTTGAACGATTTAAGATTTGAAAAACCCCGTATTGAAAAGATAGAGCAGTCTGAAGACCTCTCTTACGGAAAATATACCGTTGCGCCCCTTCAGCGTGGCTACGGTATTACCCTCGGAAACTCTCTCAGAAGAATGATGCTCTCCAGCTTGGAGGGTGCAGCTGTTACATCTATTAAGATTGACGGCGTTCAGCATGAGTTTTCCACAATTCCCGGTGTTAAGGAAGATGTATCTGAAATCGTGCTTAACATTAAGCAGATTATCATTAAGCTCCACGGCGACGGTCCCAAGACTGTTCGCATCGAAGCAAACGGTGCAATGGAGCTTACAGCAGGCGACATCATCCGTGATGCCGATGTTGAAATCCTCAACCCCGAGTTGCATCTTGCAACACTTAACGAGGACGCTAAGTTGTACATGGAACTTACAATAGGCAAGGGCAGAGGCTATGTTTCTGCTGAAAAGAATAAGGCTATGGCTCAGCCTCTTATCGGTCTTATTCCTGTTGACTCCATCTACACTCCCGTTCCCAAGGTTAACTACACAGTTGACAACACACGTGTTGGTCAGGATGTTGATTTTGACAAACTCACAATCGAGGTTTGGACAAATGGTACAAAGACAGCTGACGAGGCTATCAGCCTTGCGGCTAAAATCATAAACGACCATATGATGCTTTTCATTCAGCTTACAGACGAAGCTATGAATGTTGAGACTATGGTTGAAAAGGAAGAAACCAAGAAGGAAAAAGTATTCGAAATGACTATCGAAGAACTTGACCTCTCTGTTCGTTCTTACAACTGCTTAAAGAGAGCAGGTATCAACACAGTTGAAGACCTTACTCTTAAGAAGGAAGAAGAAATGATGAAGGTTAGAAACCTGGGCAGAAAGAGCCTTGATGAAGTATTTAACAAGCTTCAGGCACTTGGTCTTTCCTTTGCTCCCAGCGAAGACTGATAGAAGGAGGTACAACAATAATGGGTACAAGAAAATTAGGCCGTCCTACAGACCAGAGAATCGCTATGCTTCGTAACATGGTTACATCTTTGCTCGAGAACGGTAAGATTGAAACTACAGTTACACGTGCTAAGGAAGTTCGTTCTCTTGCTGAAAAGATGATTACTCTCGGTAAGACAAACACACTTCATTCCCGTCGTCAGGCTCTTGCATTCATCACAAAAGAGTCTGTTGTAACTAAGGTTTTTGAAGAAATCGCTCCTAAGTATGCTGACCGTAACGGTGGCTACACAAGAATAGTTAAGACAGGCGTTCGCCGTGGTGACAATGCTCCCACAGCTATCATCGCTCTTGTTGACTAATTAAAATAAAAGGACTGCTTCGGCAGTCCTTTTTGATTTTGTAGGAACGGCGTTCTCGACAACTGTGATTTACGACAAAAAATGCGATTGCAATTGAGAATATTATTTGGTATAATAATTGTAATGCGTTTGTAGCTCAGTGGATGGAGCACCGGCCCTTGAGCCGAGTTGAAGTAGGCGCTGTGAGCCAAGCGAGGAAGTACTCTTGGGGTGCGCTGTGAGCCAAGCGAGGAAGTACTCTTGGGGTGCGCTGTGAGCCAAGCGAGGAAGTGCCCTTGGGGCATTCGATTCCAAGGAATCGAAAATGGAAAAATTAATATTTGCGTTTGTAGCTCAGTGGATAGAGCACCGGCCTCCGACGCCGGGTTGTCGTAGGTTCGATTCCTATCAAGCGCACCAAACAGTAGAAATCCGAACCTTGTACCAATCGGTGAAGGGTTCGGATTTTTATTATATCTTGCCTATTATAATTTTAATAGTGAGCGCTAACCTTGATAGCAAAAAACAGTGTTTGAAATTAACACTGTTTTCTGTTCGATTAAATGAATTTATTTACTTCTTGAATTCTTTTGGCTATCATTGCTCTTAATTCTGTAATTTTATGTGAAAGCATTTTTTTTGCTTCTGAATCTATATTTTGGGAACGCAATAATGATTTTTCTACACCAATTAACAACTTTTGCGAAATAGGAAAATCTAATTTATAAAAAGACAAAATTTCAAAATCTGCTATATGATTCTGATAATCATCTTCACTATAGTAAATCTCTTTTACCAAATCTATTAAATCATCAAAAAGTGTATTGCGTTCCCCTTCTGTAATTAATTCAAAAGAAGACTTATAACATTCACTTCTCTTTTCGTAGTTTCTACGAATATCTTCTCTGTATATTTCTAATAGTACAGAATCATTTGCAAACATAGATAATAATCTGCTTCCTTTTAGTGTTAAGTATATATAGTCATGGTCAAGCAATTTATTTATCGTTTCATCAGTATCTTTGCTTATAATACTTTTTCTAATAATCCTGTTGTTGAATAAATATTCTATTGTGTTCTGGATTTTCTCTAAAGTAATAAATTCCCCAAATATTTTGTGAAGATTGTCACACAAAACTTTCTTGCTAACAAACTCTGTTTGAGGTGGTGTTGATGTTTGAGAGGAGAAATA
>JAFUJG010000352.1 GCA_017468215.1 Clostridia bacterium
AAATCAGATTTATTTTTTACCTTATAGGAAATAGCAATTTCATATAAGGTAAAAAACAGCACAAAAAGACCAACAGAAAACCCTATTGTCCATTTTGTGCTGAGTTGTGTTTATAAATTCAAAAAAGTTAAAAAAAGATTGACTTTTTTGATGCCGAATGCTATTATGATATGTAAGGATTATAGGTGGATTTATGCCCTTGTACCACATAATGCAAATTATGTGGTATTTTTGTTTTTAGCGCCACTCAGCATCGCAGAAGCCCCAGTTTACCCATTTGCTGGCGGTGTACCTCGCCTGTTTCGATGGTATAAATGCGTGTTGTGTTAATGTTCGAGTGCCCGAGTATGTCTGCAAGGCGTACAATATCGTGTTCGGCAGAATAATAAACCCTTGCAAACAGATGCCTTAGGTTGTGTGGGAAAACCTTTTCCTTGTCAACGTGAGCATCTTCGCATAGCTTTTTCATGTCGTGGTATATATTGCTACGGTCTATGGGTTGCCCTGTTTTTGTGACAAAAACAGGGCCTTTGTTTATGTTGCAGGATTTTATATATTTGTGCAGGATTTTACAAAGTTCTTCGGGAAGTATCACAACACGCAATTTACCTTTGCAGTTAATGCGTACATAGCCTGTTTTAACAGCATCTACGGTCACATATTTAACCTCGCTTACCCTTATGCCGGTTGAGCATATGGTCTGCATGAGATAATAAAGCCGTTTGTTCTTTTTTAATTTTGCGGCGTTCAGCAGCTTACCGTACTCTGCCTTTGTCAGTTCTTTTTCTTTGTTCGCAAACATTTTACGCTGAAGCTTAACAGATTTAATTTTAAGGTCATGTTGCTTAAAAAATTCAAGAAAGCTGTTGACCGCAGCAATAATCGAGTTAACGCTTGTAGGTGCACACTCGGTCATAAGCTTGTTTTTAAATTCGAGCATTTTTATTTTTGTTATTTCCTGACCGTTGACAAATTTGCGGAGCTTATTTACATCACGCAGGTATTTTTCGATTGTAGCTTTGCTTTTTTCTTCGTTAATCAGATATTGTTCAAACATTTTGATGGATTCATTATTTATAGTCATGCTGCCACTCCTTTCCTATTTATTTTAACACATTCGTACAAATATTATTTTTAAACAAAAATACCTCAATGTGCCACTTTAGGAAATTTATCACCGGGCATGCACAGTACACAAAAAAGCTCTCCCAAGGGAGAGCTTTTTATTGGTTTAATCACTGTGCCTGTGCCCAGCGTGCCGCTTCGCAGCAAGCTAACAAATACGCACCCACGCCAAAGTTTGCGGTGGTATCGTAGCTTACAGCCTGTGTAGCATTGGAGCCGATAGGCTGCACATAGCCGACCTTGCCGTCGGAATGCAATGCCACGTTTTCAAGGTAACCCCATGCACGTATTGCCGCTGTTGTGTATTCGGCATCAGTTAAGATGCCGTTGTTGATACCCCAGAACAAGCCATAGGTAAAAAACGCCGTACCGCTGGTTTCGTAGCCTTCGTCGTTACCGTTTGAGCCCTTGGGATAATCCTGTAGCATGCTCTGTGTCCAGAAGCCGTAGCCTGCCTCGTCCACCTGCTGGCATGCAATTATTGCACCTGCCATTTCGACATATGTTGTATAGAACTCGCCATAATGCTCATAAGTATTAGGCATATCGCTAAGCACCTTACTGAGGCCTGCAAATACCCAGCCGTCACCTCTCGCCCAGAAGTTCTTTTCGTCCTCATGACCTGTGTTGGGGTTTAAGGGATAAACATAGCCTGCATCACGGAAGAACAGGTATGCATAGTTGTCGGGGTCGGAATAGCTTGCACCGGAATTTAATGCTGCACTTGTGGTATAGCCGTCGGCACTTTCAGGAATACCGCCCGGACCGTCGTACATAAGCTCTTTTGCGTACTTGAAGTACTTATACAAAGCATCGAGATACTTTTCGTCGTTTGTCTGCTTATAGAGCTTTGTAAACACAGGCATTACCATATAGAGCGAGTCTGCCCACCACCAAAAGCTGTCCTCATCCTTACTTATCTGGTAGTCGATAACCTCGTAAACCCTGTCAACGCTTGCACCGTCAATACCCATATCGTAAAGGTCAATATAGGTCTGGAAGCATATCTGCCAGTCGCCGAAGAGCACGAAGTCCTGTCCCTCGCCGTACCACTGGTACTTCCAGTTGCGCCGGTCGTCCGACTTCGCCCCTTTCCACTCGTTGTGGCGGCACCACTGGT
>JAFUJG010000353.1 GCA_017468215.1 Clostridia bacterium
TACGCTTTTTTAAAGCCTTCAAAGACGAAAATATGTACGTAAAGCGTTGGCGTGATGATACGAGGCTGCGTGTAAATATTTCACTGTATGGTACACTTATTTGGAATACGGCATACGGCGTTTTCCAGTTAGGGCTTGGCTTCTGGCATAATACGTTCTGGTTTTACTCTCTTGCGGGTTATTATATCTCTCTTGCTGTTATGCGGTTTTTCCTGCTCAAGCATACAAGAAAATATAACCCCGGAGAAAAATTAAAGGAAGAACTTAAAAAATACCGTGCTTGCGGAATTGCATTCCTTGGTATGAATTTAGCCCTTGCACTTATAATTTTCTTTATGGTTTATTGGAACAGAACTTTTATACATCACGAAATTACTACCATAACAATGGCGGCATACACATTTACAACACTTACGGTGGCGATAATAAATGTGGTAAAGTACCGTAAATTTAACAGCCCTGTATATTCGGCATCAAAAGCCATCAGCCTTGCATCGGCATGTGTTTCTATGCTTACACTTGAATCAACAATGCTGACAACCTTTGGTGACGGAACAATGACCTTAATGCAATCCAGACTTTTGCTTGGAATATCCGGTGGGGTTATATCTGCGTTTATTATAGCAATGGCTGTTTATATGATTGTACAGGGAACAAAAAAGATAAAGCTGTTAAACACAACAAAGGAGAAAACAAATGGAAACAAATGAAACATTTAACTACACTTACTCTGCAAAGCAGCAGGAGGAAATAAAAGCAATTCGAAATAAATATGTTAAACCTCAGTTAACCGAGGATAAAATGGCGCAGCTCCGCAATCTGGACGCAAGTGTTACAAAAAAAGCATCAAGTGCATCTTTGGCCATGGGTGTTATCGGCACATTGGCTTTAGGCTTTGGCATGAGCCTGTCCATGTCTGAATTTTCAAAAATACTCAATAATTACGAAAACCTTGCTATGCCGATAGGAATCGTTACAGGCATTGTGGGTATTGTTTTAATTTGTCTGGCTTACCCTCTTTATAATGCCATCTTAAAGAAGGAGCGAGAAAAAATTGCCCCCGAAATTATTCGCCTGGCAGACGAACTGATTAAATAACTTGTAAAGGTCTGTTAATTAAATAATTGTGTTTTTATAAGATAAGTGTTATAATATAACATAGTATGTTGTATTACGGAGGATGTTATGAATATTAACACAATACTCTTGGTTGCGGCGGCACTTTTGCCTGCTGTGATTCTTTGTAATTATATTTATAAAAAGGACAGAGTTGAAAAAGAGCCTATGGGTCTTCTTGTAAAGCTTTTGCTGGCAGGAGCCTTTTCCTGTTTTCCTGCGGCTGCAGTTGAAGGTACCATAGGAGGGATTATAGACGGATTTTTCGGTGGAGTATACGCCGAAGGCGTTCTGTACCGACTCATTACATATTTCATAGGTGTTGCATTGGTTGAGGAAGGCTTTAAGTGGTGGTTTCTGGTCAGGATTACAAAGGATAACAAAGAGTTCAACTGTATGTTTGACGGCATGATATATGCAATCTTTGTGTCCTTAGGCTTTGCCGCACTGGAAAACGTTCTGTACGTAATTGAGTACGGATGGATAAACGCAATAATGAGAGGTGTTTTGAGCGTGCCCGGACACATGTTTTTTGCTGTTATGATGGGTTATTACTACAGCAGGTGGAAAATTTTTGAAACTGCTGAAAAAATAGAAAACGAAGCACTCAGAGCAGGATATATCATACAAAAACGAGGCGACAGCTTTAACCCCGAGCATGAAAAGGTGTTGAGTATTCTTGTTCCTGTAATTTTTCATGGTACATATAACTATTGCTGCAGCTCTGAAAGCTGGTTAGCAACCATAGCCTTTTATGTGTTTGTAATTTTTATGTATATCTATTGCTTTGCAAAAATTAAAGAGGTTTCACGCAATGATGCTTCTACGGAAAAAACCGCTATGGCACTTGTTGCAAAAAAGTATCCCGAAATTGAAGAAACCTTAATGTGGAGAGCAGATTTTGTATAAAACCGGAGGGGAAATGAATGGCTTATCACGTGCTTGACGAAGCGGAACGATGTCTCGAATGTAAAAATCCGCAATGCTTGAAGGGGTGCCCTATAAACACTCCAATACCAACCGTAATTAAGCTGCTTAAGGAAAACAGGCTCGATGAAGCAGGTAAAATTTTGTTTGAGAACAATCCCTTAACTACCATATGTTCATTGGTATGTAACCATGAAAAGCAATGTGAGGGGCACTGTGTGCTGGGTAAAAATGGCTCGCCGGTGCATTTTTCAGCCATTGAAAGCTACATATCGGGAGCATATGCTCCCAAAATGACAGAGGGTGCGAAGGCAGGCAACGGTAAAAAGGTTGCCATTGTCGGCTCGGGTCCTGCAGGGTTGACAATTGCCATTGTTCTTGCACGCTACGGATATGATGTTACTATTTTCGAAGGCAGAGACAAAATCGGAGGTGTACTGCGTTACGGTATTCCAGAGTTCAGGCTCCCCAAAAAGGTGATTGACGATTTGCAGTACAGGCATCTTGAGCTTAAGGGCATAAAAATACGCCCCAACATCCGCATTGGCGATGCTATAGGCGTTGACGATTTGTTCCGTGACGGATATAAGGCTATTTTCCTGGGTACAGGTGCATGGAAGCCCAGAGCGTTGCATATAAAGGGCGAAACCTTAGGCAATGTACACTTTGCTATCAATTATCTTAATAACCCGAACGTGTACAAGCTTGGTGAGAAGGTTGTTATAATAGGCTGCGGTAATGCTGCCATGGATGTGGCAAGAACTGTTGTACGAAACGGCAGCAGGGATGTAACCTGCTTCTCAATCGAAAAGAAGGTTGCCGCAAGCGACTACGAGTTCAGATATGCTCAGGTTGAGGGTGTTAAATTCCGCTACAGCTTAAAGCCTGTTGAAATTGTTGACCAGGGCGTAATTTTCAGAAAACTGGTCGAGCGTGAGGACGGTACAACAAAAGAGGTTGAAGGCAGCGACAAGCTGTATGATGCTGATTCGGTTATAATTGCAATCAGTCAGAAACCTCGCAACTCCATTGCGGCAAAAACAGAGGGGCTGGAAGCAAACAAAAACGGTCTTATGGTAGTGGACGAGTACGGTCACACAGGCAGAGAGGGGATATTTGCCTCGGGCGATGTTGTTCACGGTGCAAGAACCGTTGTGGAAGCAGTTGCCCATAGCAAAATTGTAGCAGAGGCTATGCATAAGTATATGCAAGGAACAAAAGATTAAAAAAAGACGCACTAGCGTCTTTTTTTAGTGTCCCAAAGCACGGGCTATAGCTTCTGCATTTTTGGCAAGTGATTTGCCTGAGCAGTTGATTTTAATGTCGCAGTATTTATTGTACAGGTCATTGCGTTCCTGGTACAAATCATCAAGGGTTTGTCCCGGACGCATGGATATGCCACGTGTTGCCATGTTACGAATACGCTTTTTTAAATCATTGAGGGAAACATCAAGAAAAACTACCGTGCCGATTTCTTTAAGGTGATCCATGGCCTCTTTGCCGTATACAACACTACCACCTGTGGCTATAACTGTATTTGAAGCCTCAATTGAAGAATTAACTTCGTTTTCAATCTGATTAAAGGCATCAATCCCTTTTTCGTTGATTATTTCGTACAGCTTTTTGCCTTCACGAGCCTGAATTAAAAGGTCAGAGTCAATAAAGCTGTAGCCGATTATTTTTGCAAGTAATACACCCACCGTGCTTTTTCCGCATCCGGGCATTCCTATCAGTATTATATTGTTATTCATGGCTTCCTCCTCATCTTATGCTACGAATATTATAATACTTTTAAAAATTTTGTCAATGTGGGAGTTTTTTTGTACACCTCGTGTAATAAAATTTACACGAGGTGATTTTATGGATATAATGGCACAGCTTAATCAGTCACAGCAGGAGGCTGCAAATTTTACAGAAGGATACTTAAGAGTAATTGCAGGTGCAGGCAGCGGGAAAACAAAGCTTTTGGTTTCACGGTATGCAAACCTTGTAAAGAATTACGGCATCGACAGTGCAAATATCTTGTGCGTTACCTTTACCAATAAAGCGGCAGGTGAAATGCGCAGGAGAATCCGTGCATTGGTGGGGGAAGGCTACGATACAAGCCTTATTTGTACCTATCATGGATTTTGTGCCAGAGTGCTCAGAGAAGACGCCGGAAAAATTTTCTTTCCGGAAAATTTTCAGATTATCGATACACAGCAGCAAAAAGCTATCTTAGAAGACATTTACCATAAGTTTGAACTAAAGCTTGACTATGCCAGCTTTGAGCGAAAGCTTAAAGAGATAGCTTTTATTAAACGGAATTATGACTATGTTGAGAGAATGTGCAGCAGGGAAAAATGCCGTATAAGTGACAGTGTAAAAACCACCGACGAAGAAATTGTTGAGGAATTTTTGCAAAGACAAAAGCAGAATTTTGCACTTGATTTCCACGATTTGATAAATTTTGTGCTGTATCTTTTCAAAAAAGTGGATTCTGTTGCATCAAAATGGCAGGAGAGGCTTAACTATATCCAGGTGGACGAATTCCAGGACAGTTCAGGAAAAGAAATGGAGCTGGTAAA
>JAFUJG010000354.1 GCA_017468215.1 Clostridia bacterium
CGGTGCATAGAATCCTGCGGAGCATATAATAATCGCATTCTTTGCGATTATTATACCTTGAAATGCGTATTATTTCAAGGTATATTTACAAATAAAAAAGAACTCTGTGAGCCGACTCACAGAGTTCTTTTATTTAGTTAAGTTATTCAGCTATGATTGCCGGAGCAAGAGGTTCAAGGAAACCTTCTTCCTCACTGTTCATTGACTTCACGAGCATCAACTTAGCACCCTTAGTAACTGCAACCTTTGTTACATTATCCTTGCTGAGTGTAAGCTTGTCGGAAATTACATAGCTTACAAGTGCACCGTCTGCATCGTATGTTGCCTGGATGAGGTAACCTTCTGTACCATCTTCTGCAACGATTTCAGCATAGCCTGCAGAGTAAGTAATCTTGTTTTCAAATGTGATTACTTCAAGTACTTCGAAGTTATCAAAGTACCAGTAGGGACCATTACCGCTGTTGGAAGACTGTGAAGGACCGCCGCTACCTACCCAAGAGAAGTGGAAGTAAATGTAACCGTCAGAAGGAGCTGTGATTGTGAATGTATTTGTCTGCCAATCTGTAGACACATTCTTAGGTACGTTAGCACCTGATGCCTGGCCTGCACTCATGCTCTTTGTTGTTACAAAGCTTGTGGAGATGTAGCTTGCGTCTGTACCTGCAGTCTGGTGCTTATAATCGTAGGATACGATATATGTCTTACCGCCTTCTACAGCAACAAAGTTAGCCAAGGAACAAAGACCGTTTGTACCATCGTTCCAACGTGTACCGAGAGCATAGTCATCAGCTGTAAGCTCGGGACCTTCCTTATAAAGAGAGGAAGCATTAGTGTCACGGTCTACCTTATAGAACCAACCTTCACAAGTATTTCTGAAATAGTTACTTGTTTCAGGGCTCTGCCAGTCACCCCAGCTGAAGTTTCCGTCTGCATCTTCAAAGCCGCCGTCAACCATAAGGTTGGCGTTCTTGTCAGCCTTTAACACATCAAATACCAGTGTTGCAACATTGTCACGGAGAATAGAGATAGAAACTACATCGCCACCAGCTGTTGCAAGCGGATTGTATACATACTTGTAAACAACGCTGCCGTCTGTCTTGTCTTCAATTGTCTTATAAGAATCGGGTACTGTGTATTCGTTTACGCCCTGGTTAACTGTAACAGGTTCGTCCTCACGAAGCTTGTTGCCGTCCTTGTCAACATACTTGATTGTTACGGGAATCTTATCTGTTTCTTCGTCAGGACCGGGAGTAGCGCCAGCTTCCTCAAGAACAAAGTTTGTAAACTTCATTTCTCCCGCACTCCAGCTACTCTGGAAGTAAAGAACATCAGTCGTTGCTGTGAAATCCTTTTCAAAGTGAGTCCAACTATTTGCAGTTAAGGATCCACCCCAAGCGATAATATCCTTCCCGGAATTTTCCCTTTGACCTACATCACCAAGTGCAAATCCATCGGTAAGACGATTAAACTGATAGTTATTTGCATCCAATACTTCATTGGTATAGATATCAAAAGATATGGTGTAATCTTTACCGATCTCTACATTCCAAACTGTTCCTATGTTTTGTGTGTCGCTCTTACCCTTTGTCGCAATTCTCATAACATTTGCCCCGATTGAGTTGTCATACTCAACCGTTGCACCTGTGATATCTGTGCCTTGGCGGTTTGTCCAGCCTGCTATTCCGTTTTCAAAGGAACCATTTTCAATAAGGTTTGTACCCTTTGCCTGCTTTTCAAGCTGGAATACAAGCTCACATACGTTTTCGCTGTCAGCAGATACGTATACAGAGTCAGTACTCTTACTTGCTACATATTTATATATATAACGATACTGGTCATCAGAATAAGAAGGAAGGCTCTTATAAGAAGCAGGAACATCATATGTTGTATCAACGTCAATAGAAATTGTCACGTCGTCCTGGAGTGTTTCACCGTTAATATCCTTGAACTTGATTGTAACGGGAGCTGTAACTGTGGGACGTGTTTCGTTGTAAAGAGTTGCAACTTCGTCTGCTGTGATAACTCTGTTATAAACTCTTACGTCATCCATAAGACCAACAAAGTCGGGGTTTTCAGCGTTAGCCCACTGTGTACGGCCGATAAAGCCTGTTGTGGAGGACTGTGTTGCAATAGTAGCGATAGAATTTGTAAGTGTTGTATTAGCACCGCTGTTTGCAATTTCCTGACCGTCAACATAAACTCTTGCAGTAGAAGATGTTCCGCCGTATTCATATGTAAATGTTACCAATTTCCATGTCTGACCAAAGCCTGTTGCAGTAGTGTTGATAGCCCATGTATCACCATTGGCTACAGTACCACGGTCCATGAAAGAGAGCTGGCCTGTGCCGGGGATGTATCTTAAGAACTGTGATGTGTATGTGCCGCCACCAAAGTCGAAGAAACGGTACATACCGCCGCTTGTTGCGATAGTCTTGTCAACATTTACCCACATAGATACAGAATAGTTGCCTGTAAGCTCTGTAGCGTAGTTTGTAGGAAGAATAATTGTACCGCCGCTGAAGTGAGCGTAACCGTCAATTAAAGTTACGTTCTCAACTGTAGCGTTATATACATTTTCGTTCTGAGAGTTATCGTAAAGAGTATCATTCTTGCCGAGAGCCTTTTCAAAGTCGTAGTACATGATAAGACCGTCGCCTACAATGTTACCGCCGATAGCCTTCATACGCTTTGTAACAGAAGTTGTTTCGCCGTTACATTCAATAGTTGCAATAAGCTCAACATACTTTGTTGTTTCGGGTGCTGTAAAGTTACCTTCACCGTCAAGAACAGCTTCGTCGGAGCAGCTCCATGTGATTCGGGCAGGATAGTAGCCTTCGATTTCATGTTCTGTAGGAAGGCTGAGGTTTCCTGAGATAGCACTGCCGAGCTTAGCCATTTCTTCGTTCACCCAGTTAACATAGGGAACAAACATGCTCTTTACTATGTAGGGGTATTCATAATCAAAGTAAATATCTTCTCTGCCTTCAATATAAAGACGAGCAGTAAGAATAACAAGTTCTTCTTCAGCCTGAGAGGAGTATTCACCTGTTTCTGCATTGATTGCATCAGAGGATGAAGACCATTCAACCGCTACGCCTTCAACACCTGTATCTCTGGGAAGGTTAAGTGTACCGAAGCCTGCAAGGCTGCCCTTGGGCATAGAAATATCAGCCCAGTCAGCTACAGCTTCGTCAAACTTGTCGCCGTATTCAGCAGAAGGAATAAGCTCGTAAAGCTCAAAATCATCTACAAAAGTAACGTTCTTTGTAAGACCGTAAATGTTAAGAGCAACATATTTACAAGCATCCTGGTTGCCGTTACCCTTAAGAACTGTAGAGTACTGAACCCAGTCGCCCTTAGAATAAGCCATGTCCTGATCGTTGGATGCAGTACCGGCTCCAACCCAAGCATGAGTTAATTCTGTAAAATCATCTTCTTCGGTGGGAATAACCTTAGAAGAATCTGTAAATGCAAATGTTACACGAGGTCTTCTTGCTACTGTGTCCACGTTCTTATACCAGAAAGAAAGATAGTAGCTTGCGTTGGCATCAGCAACTTCAAAATAAGCTGTGATTGCACCGTCGCCCTTAGTACTCTTGATTGCCTTAAGGCTGTATGTACCTTCGTGAGCAGCCTCCTGAGACACTTCGTAGTACTCATCGTTTTCTGTAAGACCTGTGAGACCTTCTTTAAAGCCGGGGTTTGCAATCATGTTGTTGCCTGACTTTTCATAAACAGCACCCTCGCTGTCTACAAAGTAGCCGCCAACAGAAGCGCGCACGCCTGCAGTAGCGGGGATTACGCTCATGATCATCACAGCAGCCGTTAAAAGTGCTATGATCCTACTTTTTTTCATATAAAATTCCTCCTTAATGCCCATATATCTATACCGAGCACAATTATATGATAATTATAGCACGATTTAAACCACTTGTACAGTAAAATTTTAATTTTTTTTAAAATATTTTAACATAAACTTTTAACGGTTGAAATTTTCACCTCATTATAGTATAATTATTACATATTATATTTAACAGGAGGATTCAATTATGATTTCTGTAAAAAAACTCCTCACTTTTGCGGCGGTGGCTCTTTTTGCAACCATCCCCCTTTCGGTTTCTGCCGCAACTGTGGCTGACTGGCAGTTTAACGAAGATAGCGTTAAGTCAGGTTCAATTTCAGAAGGCAGTATGGTTATTGCCGACCGGTCCGAAAATGGTAATGACCTCACAATGCGCACCTACAACCTCAACTTCAGAAAAACAGTATCCTTTTCTGACGAGTCTTTTGACGGCAAAAGCGGCAGTATCTATTTAAACGGCAACCTTTTGCAGGGCGGTGTTGACTTTGTAACTGTTGATTCTGCGCCCATTAACAAAAACAATTTTGCAAACGGCTATACAATCGAAATTATTTACAAGATGCCTGCTGACTGGACCGTGGCTGACCGCTGGACAAGCCTTCTTTCCCGTTTGGGCTCAACAAGTGCTATTGATACAGAAGGCGAAAACGTAACAACAGTTGTTCATGTTTCCAACTGTAAGGAAATTCAGTTTATTCCTGCAAATCGCTACAACCAGTCAACACTTTCATCCAACGTGTGGTCTGTTGCAATGGATAAGGCGGAAAACTGGTATCACATTGTTATTGTAAACGACGGCACATCTATCCGTACCTTTGTAAACGGCTGCGAATCCTTCCGTGATGCTGTAACAAGCACAATGCAGGGTTTGTATGCTGACCCTAACGACGGCAGATTCAGAATAGGTGCACGTATTCTTTCTTCGGGTTCTCCCTACCGTTTCACACGAGGTTACATTCAGCAGATTCGTATTTCCGATACAGCACTTGGAAAGAGTGACTGGCTTGTTCCCAACCCCGAGCAGTTTGTTGGCGAATACGGTGACAATTCTCCCTTTGAGGAAACTGCCGAGGACCGCTACAACTTCGTTTTCGTTCCCGATACACAGAACACAACAAAGTTCTGCGGCCCTGTTCTTGACACAGCTGTTAACTGGCTTATCGAAAACCGTGACTACGCAAATATCGAAGCCGTTGTTTCTTTAGGTGACAACGTTGAAGATTTCTGGGAAACACCCCAGTGGGAGCAGATTACAAAAACCTACACGTCTATTGCCCAAAGCGGTATCCGCACTATGGCGCCCACAGGTAACCACGACTCGGGCAATGGCCAGAACTTCTGGTACCACAATACATATTTCGGGCCGGGCAGCGATTTTGCAAAGCTCAATGCCGGTTATATGCTCGAATACTCCCCCTCAGGCACAGGTGGTGTTGCTGACCTTAGCGCAGGCAGCTACCCCTACAAGCTCGTTTACATCGACATGTACAAGCTTGCCGACGGAAGTGAAACAGGCTGGCTTAAGAATATGCTTTCCAAGTATGCAGCCTGCCCTGTTATTGTCGTAATGCACGATATTCAGAACTGTTCCGACACAAAGCCCAACGAAACAAAGCTTTCTGCAAACGGTACAACTCTCTGGAACATAGTTAAAAACTACGATAATGTATTTTTAATGGTAGGCGGTCACAGCCACGGTTACGGCGTACTGGAGCTTACAAACTCCTTCGGCAACAAGGTTCACAGTATCCTTGCCGACTATCAGTTCTCCTACAACGGCGGCAACGCACTTATGAAGTTTGCCGAGTTTGATGAAAAAGGCGGCAAAATCCGTGTTTCCACATTCTCGCCTTATGCTGCAACTCTTTCCGATGATGAAAGAACCTTCTTTGATGTTAATTTCATGACAGGCACAGGTCACTACGACGAGATTGACATTAACTTTATGGAACGCTTCGGCAGCTTTAAAACCTACAAGGTTGTTGGCGAAAACATTATGACAAACCCCTCCTTTGAAGATGCAAACGGCAACTTTTCTCTGGAAGGCTGGCTTTCCGCTTCCACAAATAATCAGTTCGGTTCCCCCTACACAACAAACCATTGTTACGCAGTAAATGCTACATCTGTTATTACAGACAACGGTGCAGTTACAAGCAAAGCAACCACTATTCCCGATGGCAATTGGGCATTTGGCTCACGCTGGAACGACGGCAAGGACGGTCTTTGTTCACTTAAGCGTTACGTAAAGGTAGAGCCCGGCAAAACCTACACCGTATCCTACAAGGTAAAGCACAAAACAGGTGCAGACGGCGCATTCCTTGTAACAAGCCTTGTTGCAAACGAAGGCGATGACGAAAATACTGCCACAAGTACAACTGCAGGCTATATCGGAACTGAGTGGACAACAGTTGAACGCACCTTCACAGCAACAGAAGATACTGATTATATTCTTTTCTGGTTCCGCTGGCTGGGCGGCGACAACAACGGAGGTCTTGGTCCTTACTGGTACTTTGACGACTTCTCCGTGCGTGAGGCCGAAGCCCAGGTTGTAAGTTTTACAGCAAACCTTACAGCAGCTAAAACGGCTAGCGGCGTAGATGTAACCTTTGAACACAACGATGCCGACAGTCACTATATTGTAGCAGGCTATGATATAGACGGACATTTAGTAAGCATAACATCTACAAAAGAGAGCAGTGCAACACTTACAGGCACTACAATCACAACAGTAAAGCTGTTCAGCTGGGACGGAATAAAAAATATTAAACCCCTTGCAACAGCAAAAACTGCCTCAGTTGAATAATTGCAAAACAAACAGGAGCTTCTTGCGAAGCTCCTGTTTTAGTTTTAGAAATTGAAATTATCCGTTATTTCAAAGAACTCGTTTTCGTCATCATAATCGTCATCTGCAAAATCCCCTGCGGCATTGTCGTTTTTTTCTGATGAGCTTAACAAAACATCTTCAATCTCAATTTCTCTAAGCCATGGAAATTCATATTCTTTTTTCATTATTCGCTAAATGAATCCTCCCCGGGCTCGTCGTTATTGTCATTGGTTGTATTTTCGGGGCGTTCAACCAAGCCGTCAGCATAGAATGTAAGAGTATATACCTTATCTTCTTCAACCTCTGTCACTGTAACCTTTGTTCTTACAACAGAGTTGTTGTTATTGATACGAACATATTCATACCAGAAGGGCTGACCGTTAATATCGTGTGCGTAAATCTTCGCATTATTCTTTGCAGTAAGTGTTACCGTATAAGAGTTTTATTCTACA
>JAFUJG010000355.1 GCA_017468215.1 Clostridia bacterium
GATATAAATGCTCAGGGCGAGGTTGTGAGCTATTCCTTTGCAAAGAGCGTGATAAAATCCAAAAAGAAAGCAACCTACGATGACATTTATGCCATAATAGCAGGCGAGGCAGACGAGGCTTTAACAGCGGAATACTGCGAGCTTATTGGGTCTGTGTACGAAATGAAAAACCTTTTCGACGTGTTGAAAAATGCTTCCAAGAAGCGTGGTAACGTTGACTTTGACATGCCCGAGGCAAAAATTATCCTTGGCGAGGACGGCGAGGTTTGTGACATTGCTTTGCGTGAGCGAAACACTGCTCATATGATGATTGAGGAATTTATGGTTGTCACAAATTCTACCGTGGCAGAGCATATGACAAGGGCTAATCTGCCGTCGGTTTACCGTATACACGAAGCTCCCGACGGCGAAAAGCTCGACTCTTTCAAGGCTTTTGTTTCAACCTTGGGCATAAAACCACCTGCGGGTAACATTACCCCCTTGAAATTACAGGCGTTTTTAGATAATATAAAAGACAGGAAAGAATTCCCGGTGGTTTCGCAGGTGGCACTCCGCAGCATGCAGAAGGCAAAGTATTCTGCCCTCAATGCGGGCCATTACGGACTGGCACTGGGTTACTACACACACTTTACGTCACCTATACGCCGTTATCCCGACCTTGTGTTTCACCGCAGCTTAAAGGCAGCGATTGAATCCGATAAGAAAATGATGAGCTACATCAAAAAGCACAACAAGGAAGCGGCAGAATCATCCAGCGAAAGAGAGCTTGCCGCTGAACGATGTGAGCGTGATGTTGACGATGTTAAAAAGGCCCAGTATATGGAAAAGCATATCGGCGAGGTTTTTGAGGGTATAATATCCTCTGTAACCAGATTCGGGTTTTTCGTTATGCTTCCAAACACCATCGAAGGCCTTGTCAGGATTGAAAACATGACCGGCGACAGATACGATTTTGACGAAAAGGCATTGTCTGTCAGAGGAGCAAAATCAGTATATCGCCTTGGTGACGAAATAAGGGTAAAGCTTGTGGGCGTAAATGCTCAGCAAGGACAGATTGACTTTATACCGGAGGGTATGGAATATGGAGAAAAACAAAAAACAGCTGGCACTGAACAGAACGGCAAGGCACGAGT
Organism: Clostridia bacterium; assembly: GCA_017468215.1. Lineage (GTDB taxonomy): Bacteria > Bacillota > Clostridia > UMGS1883 > UMGS1883 > RGIG1927. The sequence continues at coordinate 1,134 of JAFUJG010000355.1, forward strand.
ATTTCATCGAGGAAACAATCGAAGCAGGAATAGAGCTGTTCGGAACAGAGGTAAAAAGCATTCGTCAAGGAAAGGCAAATCTTAAGGAAAGCTATTGCGAAATCGATAAGGGTGAAATGTTTATTCACGGAATGCATGTGTCGCCTTACGAAAAGGGCAACATTTTTAACCGTGACCCCTTAAGGGTCAGAAAGCTTTTGTTGCACAAGCGTGAGATTATGCGCCTATTAGGCAAAGTTAAGCAGGATGGCTACACAATTATTCCTCTTGACTTGCACCTGTCGGGTCAGCACGTAAAAATGGAGATAGCACTTGCAAAGGGTAAAAAGCTCTATGACAAGCGTGAGGATGCGGCAAAACGCAGTGCCGCAAGAGAAATCGACCGTGCAATAAAGGAGAGAAATTCCTATTGATTTTGGGTTTTCTCTGTGCTAAAATAACAAAAGTGACTTAGTCACTTATTCCCTATTAACTATTACTTTTTACCTGCACAATGCAAAGCATTGTGCATATATGGGGGCGTAACGGCTTCGACGGGGATCTTGAAAACTGAAGAGCGGGCAGAGGTGGAGACTCTTAAAACTCCGAAATTAAATTTAAACGCTAACAATAATTTAGCTTACGCTGCCTAATTACGGCAGCCGTCCTTCCTGAAAGTACCGCAGTTTAGGTAAGGGCGTCGACTAGCGGTGAACGTGATACGGTTAAGCTTTGCACCGTACATGACTAATGAAGCTACTGAAGCAGGCAGGCCGTCAATAGCCGTCCTGTAGAGGGAATGTTAAAATGTTGACTGCGCCCGGAGAGAGCGGTCGGATGGGTTTTCGGACAGGGGTTCAACTCCCCTCGCCTCCACCACCACTGTACGGCTGTGTTGATACCACGGCCGTACTTTTATTTTGCCCTAAATTAGGGACTTTTTGAATGTGCCGAACTGAAAAATGACCGCCAAGGAGTGCTTCCAAGGCGGTTTTTTGCTTTGTTTTTGAGTAGGATGAAAGACAATAATCGTTTTCCTGTGGGGGTAATCGTTCTTCTTATGATGTAATCGTTTTCTAGTGGGCGTGGTTTATATAGAAGTGATTTTCAATCGAAAAGTGTAAGATATGATAAGCTCTTTACTAGTTAAAATTTCTGTGATATAATTACTCATATATTTTATTAGAAGAGTGCGAGAAAAGAGGTTGTATTATGAGTGTAAATTCAGGGGTAATCTATATCCTTACTAATCCATCTTTCCCAGAGTATGTCAAGATTGGATATGCTGATGATATTAATCGAAGATTACAACAATTGAATCGTAGCGAGTGTATTCCGTATGCATTTAGAGTGTATGCCACATATGAAGTCAATTCGCGCCTTTCAGATTTGAAAATTCATTCTATTATAGACAAGCTCAATCCCAATTTACGCTCTATTGAAAACTTTGATGGTAAGAAACGTGTTAGAGAGTTTTATGCAATGAGTCCTGAAGATGCGTATTCTATTCTTGAAGCCCTGGCTGAGATACATGGATGTACCGATAAGTTGAATTTAGTGAAGCCAAATGCTATAGAAATAGAGGCAGAAGAAACTGCAGAAGCAATAACTACAGAAACACAGGAAAGGATGGAGAATTTCTCATTCGCGAAATGCCAAATTCCCATAGGGGCTGTACTTGAGTACTGTAATGATCCATCAATTACTTGCGTGGTAGTTGATGACAGAATGGTTGAATATGAAGGAAAGAGAATGTATTTAACAGGTCTTGCAAAGAAATTGTTGGGAAAGCGGACAAGTGTTGCGGGCCCAAGATACTTTAAATATAACGGAGAATGGCTTAATGATATAAGACATAAACTGGGTGTTTAATTATTATAACTCATTAAAACAGCTAGCTTAAGAATGTTTTACGTAAGAATTGTATAGGAGAATTGGTTATGGACCATATGTTAGACATTGCAATATGTGATGATGAACAAATTTTTATATCTAAGATTTCGGAGTATATTATTTCGGCGACAAAAAACCAAGGAATAAAGTACAGAATTCATAATTGCCAAAGGGGAACAGAACTTATAAAACTATGTGAAGAAAAGAACATTGACGCAGTGTTCTTAGATATCGCAATGCCAGGAATTAATGGGTTTGAGACCGCAGAGCAGTTGCTAAAAATAAGGAGTAATTTGATTTTGATTTTTGTGTCAAGTAAGGAAACCATGGTCTTTTCATCGTACGAATATAAACCCTTTTGGTTTGTTCCTAAGTCGCAAATGTCTATGATGGAAATAGTTGTTAATAAACTTATTAAAAAAATTGAATTGGAAGCAAAAGAATATCCTATTATAGCAATAAATGTAGAAGACAACAGGGTAGTAGAAATCGATATAAGAGAAATAGCTTATTTTAAAACCGATGACCATTATATTAGAATGGCTATGAAGCGTGGAAAAAAGTCAGATAGTTACAGATATAAATTGGATGCTATAGAACAACAATTAGAAGACAAATGGTTTGTTCGTATTCACAGTAGATATTTAGTAAATTGTAGAATGATTAGCACAATTGACAAGAATACTTGTGTTCTTGTAAATGGTGAGCATATACCTATAAGTAGAGTCAATATGGCGTCTGCAAAATCTATATTTCAGAAATATTTGAGGA
>JAFUJG010000356.1 GCA_017468215.1 Clostridia bacterium
ATCTCGACAAAGATATCTTTGTCTAGTACAACACGCTCTTTATCAGTTTCAACATCATGAGCTATCGCCCAGTCGCCCTGATTATTCATAAACATTTTCTGCACGTAATAGTTAGGCGTGCCGTAGGCTTGTTTTCCGTTAAACCATATAAGGTCAGGCTTCCAGTTTACGTAATCTGCATTGCAAAGCAACGGTGCATAGCACGCAAGAGCAACGGTGCCGCTGTTTTCCATAGCGGTCATATAGCTTGCCTCTGCAAGTGCATTGTAGAATGTATTTCCCCAGGAAGCATACTCACCCAAGAAAACCTTCGGGCCGTTTTTATCATATTCAAAATATCGTTTATTGTTTGCAAGCATCCATTCGGGAGAAACATAGTAGTGCTCGTCAACAAGCTCGCTGTTGTTTTCTCTTGCACATTGCCAGCCTTTTTCAAACTCACCGCCGCAAGGGAACGGTCCCGAGGAGCCGATAAGCTTAATTTGGGGGTATTTTTCCTTTATCGCCTTATGGAAATACGGATATCGGTCGAAGAAGCCCTCTCCAACCTCCTCGTTTCCTATGGCAAGATACTCCAAATTAAAAGGCTCGCTGTGACCGAGCTCTGCACGGATTTTGCCGTATTTTGCATCTGTTGAACCGTTTGCAAATTCGATAAGGTCAAGAGCGTCGTCTATCCAGGGCTGTAGCTCGTCAAAGGGTACTGCATCACGGTGGTGAGGGTTATATGCCGCAGGAAGTACAGGCAACGGCTTTGCACCTATATCTTCACAGAAAAGAAAATACTCGTAATAGCCTAAGCCCAATGTCTGGTTATAGCCCCAATTGCTCTTTTTAGTGGGTCTTTCACTTACATCACCTATAGTGTTTTTCCAACGGTACAAAGCATTTCTTGCATGAGGGTCAAGATTTCCGTCATGTACAAGGCATCCGCCCGGAAAACGCATAAACTTAGGCTTTAAATCTGCCAGAAGCTCTGCTATATCCTTACGCAGTCCGTTTTTGCGGTTTTTGTATGTATTTACAGGAAAAAGCGAAACATCGTCAAGATACACCAGGCTTTTGCCTTCTGTAATAACAGAAAGATGGCAGGTCGCATCAGCGCTTGCTGTAAAAGTGCCTTCGTATTTTTCCCAATCACAGCTTTTGATTTTAACTGTTTCAGACGCTATTTTATCTCCTGTATCTTTATTTACAAGAAATACCTCAACATCATACTTGAAGCCTGTATTTCGGCGTGCAAAGAAGGAAAAACGGTATTTCTCCCCTTTTACAATGTTCATTCCGTCGTTATAGCCCACATTTTTTACCCCGCCTTTTCCGTTTTCAAGCTTTAAAACGAGATAATGGGTATTATTACGGTTTAAAGGGTAATCGTTTTTAACATCAATCTCACATTCACCAAGCTTTTCCCAGGCTGTAAGAGGTGTGTATTGCCAATTATCAATTTTGTCAAACTCAAAGGAACGGTTTCTGACCAATTCTGCATATAAACCGCCATCTGCCGCATGATTAAGGTCTTCAAAAAATATTCCGTACAAATCGCCCAAGGAATGGAGCTTTTTGTCGGGGTATAAAGTAATCTTGTTCATATGTTTACCTCGTTTAAAACCTTCATATCAAAATCGTATATTGTAAACTTGCCATCCTCATAAATCATAAATGAGGACGGATTATTTTCTTTAGGGATAGATATGCTTCCGGGGTTTATATACAAATTTTGACCAAATTTTTCAATGGTCTGAACATGGGTGTGTCCGTGAATAAGGATATCACCACATTTGAGCATAGGCGGATTTTCTGTATTGTACAGATGTCCGTGTGTGATAAAAAGCATATGCTCCTTCTCGAACATAACAAGGCTATCACTCATACAGGAAAAATCCAGGACCATCTGGTCAACCTCAGCCTCGCAGTTACCTCTTACGCATAAGATATCACTGCTCATAGCGTTTAAAAGAGCAATAACCCCC
>JAFUJG010000357.1 GCA_017468215.1 Clostridia bacterium
AAAACTTCCAGGTTCTTGTCAGAAATTTCGTAAAGAGGCATACGGAGTGTGCCCGGGCAAAGGCCCATAAGCTCACACGCTTTCTTAACAGGAATGGGGTTTGTTTCAACAAAGAGAGCATCGATAAGCTCGATTGCTTCAAGCTGGAGCTTCTTTGCTGTTTCAATATCACCATTAAGGAAAGATGCAATCATATCGTGAGTTTTTCTGGGAGCAACGTTTGCAAGAACAGAAATTGTACCCACACCGCCAAGAGAAAGGATGGGAACGTTCTGGTCATCGTTACCGGAATAGATATCAATCTTATCGCCAACAAGGCTTGCAAGCTTAGCAACCTGTGAAAGGTTACCGGAAGCTTCCTTGATACCTACAATGTTTTCGTGCTTACTAAGCAGGGCCATAGTTTCGGGAAGAACGTTCAGGCCTGTTCTGGAAGGAACGTTGTAGATAATCATGGGGCAGTCAGAAGCGTCTGCCATCATTTCAAAATGCTTGATAAGACCACGCTGGCTTGTTTTGTTGTAATAGGGAGTAACAGTTAAAAGACCGTCGGCACCAAGTGCAGCGGCTTCACGGCAAAGTGCAACACCGTGGGGTGTGTCATTACTGCCTGTGCCTGCTACAACAGGAATCCTGCCGTCAACCTTTTTAACAACGTATTCAATAACGCTTAAATGCTCTTTGTCATTAAGTGTTGCGGATTCACCTGTAGTACCGCATGCGATAATACAGTCAGTTCCGTTTTCAATCTGGTATTCAACAAGCTTGCCTAAGGTATCAAAGTCAATAGAACAATCGGGATTAAAAGGGGTAACAAGTGCAACACCTGAGCCGGTGAAAATAGGCTTATTTGTCATAGCAATAATCCTTTCTTATTGAAATTAGTTCATATATTCGATAAGCTTTTCAGCAATCTGAACAGCGTTTGCTGCAGCACCCTTTCTGATGTTGTCAGCAACAACCCAGAGGTTTACGCCGTTTTCAACACTTTCGTCACGGCGGATTCTGCCAACGTATGTTGCGTCTGTGCCTGTCGCAGTAATTGCCATGGGGTATACGTTATTAGCTGTATCGTCCTGAATTACAATGCCGGGAGCGTTCTTGAGTGTTTCTTTAAGCTCGTCAAGGTCAAAGCTCTTTTCAAATTCAACATTGATAGATTCGCTGTGACCGTTGAATACGGGAACACGTACTGTTGTAGCAGTAATTCTCATGTCGGGATTGCCAAGAATCTTTCTTGTTTCGTTAATCATCTTTTCTTCTTCCTTGGTGTAACCGTTGGGAAGGAAAACGTCAATATGAGGAATACAGTTGCCTGCGATGGGGTGGGGGAACTTTGTGGGAGCTTCACCCTGAAGACCCTTTTCAAGGTCGTTCCAGCCGCCTACACCTGCACCGGAAACTGCCTGATATGTGGAGTAAACAACTCTCTTGATAGTGTACTTTTCGTCAAGAGGCTTCAATGCAACCATTGCCTGAATTGTGGAGCAGTTGGGGTTTGCGATGATACCCTTGTTCCACTTGATATCTTCGGGGTTAACCTCGGGAACAACCAGGGGAACCTCGGGATTCATTCTCCATGCGGAGGAGTTATCTATAACTACGCAGCCCTTGCTTGCAGCAATGGGAGCAAACTTTTCACTTGTAGAAC
>JAFUJG010000358.1 GCA_017468215.1 Clostridia bacterium
GTAACCTTGTATACAGAACAATTTCCATGACAAACAAGTACTTTGGAGGTACTGTTAAGAAAACAGGCGTAGAAGGTGCTATGGACAGTGACTTACAGGAAACTGTAGCAGCTGCAGTGGGCAAGGTAAGTGCAAAAATGGACAGTCTTCGAGTAGCAGATGCCATAACCGAAATCTTTACAGCAATAAAGCGTTGCAATAAGTATGTTGACGAAACAGAGCCTTGGGTTCTTGCAAAGGACGAAGCAAACGAGGGTAGATTGAGCGAAGTAATGTATAATCTTTGCGACTGTATAATTACAATTGCAAGCCTTTTAGAGCCCTTTATGCCTCGCACTGCAAAGGCTATCAGCGAGCAGCTCAATTGTCCTTTAAGGAGCTTTGAAGACTGCGGAAAGAATGGTCTTTACCCCGTAGAGGGCAAGGTGACAGATACTCCCGAAATGCTCTTTGCAAGAATTAAGCTTGAAGATATTTTGGCAGAGGTTGAAAAGCTTATGGGTGCACAAAAGCCTAAGGAAGAAGCTAAAAAAGCTGTAGAAAAGCCCGAACCCAAGGAAGAAATCAGCATTGACGATTTCTGTAAGATGGATTTAAGAGTTGGTACGGTTATTGCCTGTGAAAAGGTTAAAAAGTCTAACAAGCTTTTAAAGTTCCAGCTTGACTTTGGCTATGAACAGCGCCAGATTGTGTCGGGTATTGCAAAATATTACAACCCCGACGATTTAATCGGCAAGCAGGTTGTGGCGATTGTAAACTTAGCGCCCGTTAAGCTTTGCGGTGAATTAAGCCAGGGCATGATTTTGTCAGCTGCAAACGACGAGGAATTAAGCCTTGTATCACCCATTGCACCTATTGCGCCCGGTAGCGAGGTAAGATAATGTTATTTGACGTTCATGCACATTATGATGACGAACGTTTTGACGAGGACAGGGATATTCTCCTGTCCTCGATGCATGAGAATAACGTTGGTCATATTATAAATATCGGTTGCGATATAGCATCCAGTGAGGCGAGCATCTGTTTGGCTGAAAAATACCCCTTTATGTATGCGGCGGTGGGGTTTCATCCTCACGAAGCGGCAAACGTTAAAGACGGCGATTACGATACTTTAATTGCATTGTCGAAGCATAGTAAGGTTGTTGCAATCGGCGAAATCGGGCTTGATTACTACTACGGTAAGGATATTATGGATATCCAGAAAAAAGTTTTCCGTGAACAGATTGAGCTTGCAAAAAGTGTAAACCTGCCTTTCCAGGTACACAACCGTGACTCCACCCGTGATTGCTTAATGATTTTAAAGGAAGCAAACATGGGCGATAGGTGCGGCATGATGCACTGCTTTTCTGAAAGTAAAGAAACTGCCCGTGAAATGCTTAACTTAGGCATGAAAATTTCAATAGGCGGCATTGTGACCTTTAAAAACAACGTAAAAACCGTTGAAGTGGTAAAGTATGTGCCTATTGAAGACCTAATGATTGAAACCGACAGTCCGTATCTTGCACCTGTGCCTTACCGTGGTAAGCGTAACAGCTCAATTTATGTGCACGCAGTTGCCGAGAAAATTGCCGAGCTTAAAGGTATGGACACAGATGAGGTTATTGCAATTACAGAGAAAAATGCAATGGAGTTTTATAGGATTGATTAATGGCCTTAGTTTACTTTGATTAGGTAATTGCAACATTTTTATAAGGTATGGGGACACAGCCATTCATTCATTTCAGATTTAACCTGTGAAAAGACGATGGAGTGGCTTGGCTGATGGGTAGGCAATGTCCCCCAACGTGGGTTTTAGGGAGGAATATTTTTAAATGAACATTATCGCTTATCCCATCGGGGATAGCTTATACTTAAACTTAACAAACCGTTGCACCAATGCCTGCACCTTCTGTGTGCGTACCACCACAGATTCCGGCATGGGGTATGATTTGTGGATTGACCACGAGCCCACAGTTGCCGAAATGGTTGCCGACATAAAAGCGAAAGGCATTGAAAACTACAAGGAGCTGGTGCTCTGCGGTTACGGTGAGCCTACTGAAAGATATGACGACATGCTCGAGGTTGTTCGCCGTATAAAGGAATATTGCCCTGTTAGTGTGCGTCTTAACACAAACGGTCATGCAAATCTTATTGCAGGAAGCGATGTTACATACAAAATGGAAGGCCTCATCGACATTGTATCAATAAGCTTAAATGCACCGGATGCAAGACGTTATAACGAAATTTGCCAATGTCAATACGGCGAAGAAGGTTTTTACGCCATGCTTGACTTTGCCGCAAAAGCAAAGGCTTATGTACCTGAGGTGGTCCTTAGCGTTGTTGATGTTATGGATAAAGCGGATATTGACGCTTGCCGGAAAATTGCAGAGGAGATAGGTGTAAAATTCAGAGTGAGAGAGCTTATCAAGTAAACTTTACAAAATTGAAAAAATGTGATAAATTAAAACTGAAATAAGAAACGGAGGAGCTGCCATATGAAAAATACAACAGCCACATTTGCTCAAATGAAAAAGAACGGCGAAAAGATATCTATGCTTACGGCGTATGATTATTCTACCGCAAAGCTTGTTGATAAAGCGGGAATTAACTCAATACTGGTAGGTGACTCCTTGGGCATGGTAATGCTTGGCTATCCCGACTCAACACGTGTTACAATGGAGGATATGCTCCATCACGTGAAGGCTGTTGTAAGGGGCACCGAAAATGCACTTGTTGTTGCAGATATGCCCTTTATGAGCTACCAGACAAGCGTGTATGATGCCGTTAAAAACGCAGGCAGGTTTATACAGGAGGGCGGCGCCGGATGCGTTAAGCTCGAAGGCGGCGTTGAGGTAAAAGAGCAAATAAGAGCCATTGTAAATGCAGGTATCCCGGTTTGTGCTCATATTGGCTTAACCCCTCAGTCCATCAATGTATTTGGCGGTTTTAAAGTGCAAGGCAAAACAGTAGAAACTGCAAAGAAAATAATTGAAGATGCAAAGGCAGTACAGGAAGCAGGTGCTTTTGCAGTAGTGCTTGAGGGTATTCCGGCGCCTTTGGCAGACATTATAACAAACATGCTTACTATTCCCACAATAGGTATAGGAGCAAGCAAAAACTGCGACGGTCAGGTTTTGGTTTATCAGGATATGGTAGGCATGTATTCTGATTTTACGCCTAAGTTTGTTAAGAGATATGAAAATGTAGGCGAAGTAATGACTTCAGCCTTTAAAAAGTATGACGAAGAAGTAAAGGCGGGTGTGTTCCCCACAGAGGAATATACCTATAAGATAGACGAAAATGTTTTAAAAGAAATCGAGGCGCAATTAAAATGAAAATTTTAACTACTGTTAAAGAGGTGCGTGAATACGTTAAGGAAGCCAGAATGCAGGGCAAAACAGTAGGCTTGGTGCCTACTATGGGCTATCTCCATGAGGGGCATGGCTCCCTTGTTAAGAAAAGTGTGGAAGAATGTGACGTAACTGTTGTAAGCATATTCGTTAACCCCACACAGTTTGCTCCTAATGAAGACTTTGATGCATACCCCAGAGATTTGGAGCATGATGTGAAGCTTCTGACCGAATGTGGTGCAGATGTCGTTTTCCATCCCGAAGCAAGCGAGATGTATTTTCCCGATGCAACAACCACAATAGTGCCCGATGTTTTAAGTAAAAACCTTTGCGGCAAATCACGCCCTATTCATTTTGGGGGTGTGTGTACAGTTGTGGGCAAGCTCTTTAACATTGTTACACCCGATAAAGCCTTTTTTGGACAAAAGGATGCTCAGCAGCTTGCCATTATAAAACGTATGGTGAGAGATTTGAACTTTGGTGTTGAAATTGTAGGCTGCCCCATAATCCGTGAAGAAGACGGTCTTGCAAAGTCCAGCCGTAATACCTATCTTAATCCTGATGAGAGACAGGCAGCGCTGTGCCTTTCTCAAAGTGTAAAGCTTGGTAAAGAAATGGCTCAGGCAGGTGAAAAAAATACAAAAGTTATTCTTGATGCCATGATTGCACATATTGAAAAAGAGCCGCTTGCTAAAATTGACTATGTTCAGTCTGTTGATGCAATCACCATGCAGGATGTGGAAGAAATCACAGGCGAAACACTTTTTGCAATGGCTGTTTATATTGGTAAGACAAGATTAATTGATAACTTTATTGTTTAATTCACAATAAAAAGTCGATTTAACAGGTAGGTGGTTATTATGACAATTACTATGCTGAAAGGAAAAATCCACCGTGCTAAGGTGACACAGGCGGAGATTAATTATGTGGGAAGTATAACGGTTGATATGGACCTGCTGGAGGCAGCAGGCATACTCGAATACGAAAAGGTTCAGGTTGTTGATATTACAAACGGCAACCGCCTTGAAACATATACTATCGCAGGAGAGAGAGGCAGCGGAGTTATATGTCTCAATGGTGCTGCAGCAAAGCTTGTGGAGGTTGGCGACAGAATCATCATTATGGCATATGCCCAGATGGATATGGAGGAAGCTGACGGCTTCAAACCCAGGGTTGTGTTTGTAAACCGTGAAAATAAAATAGTTAAAAAAGCACACTATGAAAAGGCCGGAGAGCTTTTTGAGGAGCTTTAAAAAAAGTCGGTAAATATTCGTATTTACCGACTTTTTTTGTTGTGTTGAACACGAAAAATTAACAAAGTTATAGTTGCGTAAACAATAGAGGTGTGATAATATAAAATTAGGTATATGTTCAGTAAAATATATACAGAAAGGAAGATTATATATGAGAATGAGAAAAGTTCTGAGCTTGGTTCTCGCTGTGGTAATGCTACTCAGTGTTGTTCCTGCGGTTTATGCCGAAGATTTGGTGCTTAGCAGCTATCAGGTGAACGAGGCAACAACAATTGTAGGTACAATGCCTCTTTTGCCCGACAGAGCCGTGCTTACATTTGAAAACGGAGATGTGCTTATCGAGTACATCACATGGAACGAAATTGACGAAAGCCTGTACAGTGCAGAGGGCACCTTTGAGGTGAGTGGTGTAACTGAGTCAGGCTTTGAGGTAAAAACAACTGTCACAGTTGAAAAGGATTCTGATACTGATATAGCATCGGGTCTTATTGCCTACTATAACTTTGATACTGATAATACTAACCCCAGCATTATTTCGGATATTTCCGGCAACGGTAACGATGCAAAAGTTTTAAACACTGTTGTTGCAGCTGAAAATGAATGGTTGCAGGGTGCAAACAATGTGCTTACAATCACTGACGGTATTGCATCCTTCCCCGGCAATACAAGCGAATGGTGGAATAATTATTTGGGTGCGGCGTTAAAGCTCCCCAATAATATTAACTCAGGCGTGGAAAGCTTTTCCTTCTCTGCATGGATTAAGGCAGACGGAGA
>JAFUJG010000359.1 GCA_017468215.1 Clostridia bacterium
TATCTCCAAAAGGTATTCAAATGGTGTCATATGTACAACCTTCTTAAACTCACGGCACAGATAGCTGCGGCTTATTTTAAGATAATCCGCCATATCCTCAAGGGTAATATCCTTTCCGCAGTTTTCCTGTATGTAACTAATTACGGCTTTCATATCTTCAACAACCTTTGTTTTAGATGAGTCAGGGCTTTTTTCAGCTCCCTTTATGCAAAGGTCCCAGGCAGTGTAAAGCAGTGCTTTAATTTCAAGCTCGCTTTCCGTATTACGGATTTTTCTTAAAACTCCTACCGTTTTTTCATCAAGCAGTCTTTTAGGACGGATTTTATTTTTTATAACAGGTTCAACATATTTCTGCATTATTATATCCATTGCAAAATTGCCAAAAACCTCCGGTGCAAAAACAATGGCAAAAAAACTTGCTTTTATATTGTCGGTTTTTACACCTATATGCAATTCCTCCGAATTTATAAAAACGCCTTCGCCCTCTTTAATTTCAAACTTTTCATTTTCGATATATACGGTGCCTCGCCCTTCCTCCATTACAAGAAATTCAAATTCACGGTGAATATGAGGATAAAGTGCAAAGCCGTTTTCGCAAATGGTATTATGTATTCCCACAGGGAAATCATCCGTTCCGTGCTTCATGTTTTCGTATTTTTTCATCTAAGGCACCCCATTTGTTCAATATATTTATAAAATCTGTCAATATATTTATAGATTTGAATTAATATTATACGATAAAATTATAATAGGTTATAAAACAGCATATGTCAAGGAGGAAAAGAATGAGTATTTTAAAATTTGATAAAAAGAGTATAACCTTTCAGATGCGTGACGAACTGGTTTTAGTTGAGTCCTACGGTAGAGACTGCATCCGTGTAAGAGCTACAAAGAACAACACAATAAGTGACCGAAGCTGGACACTTCTTCCTCCAAAGGAGAACAGCTCAACAGTAACACAAATCAACAACGATTGCGTATCGCTTGAAAATGGAAATATGAAAGCCGAGGTCTGCAGAGTATGGGGCGGTTACCGTATACATTTTTACAAAAACGGTGTACACATACTCTCCACACGTGAAGAAGGTGACCCTGTCCGTAAATATGCGCATGTGGAAGGTGACAACTATCAGATAAAAGCTCTTTTCGAGTCAAACCGTGGTGAGCATATATACGGTCTTGGTCAGGAGCAAACTCCCTATTTTGATAAAAAGGGGTCCTCCAGCGAGCTTATCCACTACAATACAAAATCCGCTATGCCTGTTATCTACTCGTCATTGGGGTATGGCTTTTTCTGGAACAACCCATCCCCTGGAAGATGTGAGTTCACAAACAACCATACCCTTTGGCAGGCAGATAGTGCATATCAGATGGATTACCTTATTTTTGCAGGTGTTAATCCTGCCGACACAATGAACATTTACTGTAATCTTACAGGTTTTTCGCCTAAGATGCCCTCCTGGGCGGCAGGCTTCTGGCAGTGCAAATTACGCTATGAAAGCCAGGATGATTTGCTTGAGGTTGCAAGAAAATATCATGCTCTTAATATCCCTGTGGATGCAATCGTTATTGACTACTTCCATTGGACAGAGCAGGGCGACTGGGACTTTGAGCCCCGGCTTTGGCCAAACCCCAAGGCAATGTGCGATGAATTGTATTCGATGAACATCCGCCCGGTTGTTTCCATATGGCCTACCATTAACCCCAACAGCCGTAATTTTTGGCAGATGAATGATGAAAACATGCTTGTCCGCACCGAAAACGGACAGCGAGGCACCTTTGAATTTTACGGTCTGCAGGACTTTATCGACCCCACAAACCCACGAACACGTGAATTTGTGTGGGAGCAGATAAAAAAGAGCTACTACTCCTACGGCATTAAAACCTTCTGGCTTGACGAAGCCGAACCCGAGGTTCATCCCCAGCAGTTTAGCAACCTTAAGTTCCACATAGGCAACGGTGCGCAAACGGCACTTACTTATCCCTACTATTACCAGAAGCTTTTCTACGAAGCACTCGAAAAGGAAGGCGAAACAGAAATTGCAACATTGACACGTGCAAGCTACCCCGGCAGTCAGAAATTTGGTGCAATTGTCTGGAACGGCGATATTCCTTCTACATTCCAGGCACTTTTCGAAAGCATTGTTTCGGGGCTTTCAATGTCAATGTGTGGCATAGTATGGTGGAACAGCGACATAGGCGGTTTTCATCAGGGTGATATTGAATCGGGCTATTTCCGTGAGCTTATTGTACGCTGGTTCCAGTTTGGTCTGTTTTGCCCTGTTATGCGTCTGCACGGTGCACGCAAAAAGCCCGAGGGCTACGTGCCTCGTCATCCCGGTGTTAAGGAGATTTCGGGCGGCGATAATGAAATCTGGTCCTTTGGCGAAGCTAATTTCCCCATACTCCGTGAGCTTATATTGCTTCGTAACCGCTTGAAGCCTTATACTCTTCATCATATGGATATTGCATCGGAAACAGGTACTCCCATGATGCGACCATTGTTCTTTGACTATTATGACGACGAAAGGTGCTACAGCATTGACGACGAATACCTTTTTGGTGACGACATTATCTTTGCTCCCATTTACACCCAAGGCGCAACTGAAAGAAAGGTGTATCTCCCCAAAGGCACCTGGATAAGAACAACAGATAAAACCGTATATGAAGGCGGACAAGAATATACCTGCCACGCTGAAATCGACGAATTTATCGCCTTTTGCAAAAAAGGCAGCAATGTTTTAAAGGTGTTCTGATTAAAATAGAAAACAAGGCTCAAAGCGAGGATAATCCTTTACTTTGAGCCTTGTTTTTTATTGAAAACTATCCAAATATCATTTTTGCTGTTTTTTTCAAGCTCATATCTTTCTTTGGCATCATCATAAGATGCTTCCCTGTCGTGAATTCCCTTGATAACATCAATCGAAAACAGTCCGTCTCTGTTGTAATAAAACAAAATGTGTTTCACGCCTCTTATTTGAAAACGTGCTTCTGCACTGCCTTCGGGATACAGTTTAACATATTTAAATTGTTTATGCCTTTTTTATTGGATGTCTGATAACAGTTTTCCATTTTTCGGGAGCAACTTTTCTTGCATCGGACAAATAAATCTCATGATGCAATCTGCCTTCGTTGAAATCATTTACATATCTGTTTTGTTCCAAATAAGTATCCATCAAGGCAACTGTTGCCGGTTCATTATCAAATGGACCTACGTGCATAATCTGAACACACAGCCCCTCATCAATAATCATAAATTCTGCTGATGAGCAATCCAGCTTCTTCTTTTTGGTTGCTGTTACTACTGCCCATTCAAAATCTGCTTTGGAAACGAAATCAGGCAAGCGGATGACAGAAATCCAGTTAAAAGTTGACTTGTCAGAGTAGTCAACACCATCAACACCATCTTGCCACCAAAATCCCTCAAGCGGTGGGACAACATACTCAAAGAATCCATCAATTTTGTAATCTGTTTTATAACTCATTTTTAAGGTATATGCAACAGCATATAGAACACTGATTGCTTGCTGATACGCTCCACCTTCTTCGTTCGGATTGCCTTTACCTCTTACAGCTATATAATTTGCCTTTGGAACGTTTACAATCTGTGGTTTATTCTTAGGCATATAAAATTCTTTGTATTCTTTTTTAAAATCAAACGCCATAACTGTCACCGCCATATTCAAATTTAACGCATACAAGCATTTACGAATTTTATTGGAACATCCATTCGCTTGGCTACCTGCTCCGGTGTCATACCTTTATCCAAGAATCTTTTGCAGACTACCTTTATGTTTTCGCCAATTTCGATAATATGTTTGTCCGGCTCATAAATTCTGACAACTCTTTGTCCCCAAGTATGCTCTTTAATGGGATGAACATATTCTATATCGCATTTTTTGAGTTGTTCAGCAAACTTATCAAAGTCATCTTCTTCAAAATATATTTCTGAGCTATTACTGCCAAATAAAACATCGCCTGTAGCAATAAATTCTTGCCATGTACCTAATGTTTGTAAAGCTAATCCACCTGTCAAGATTTTATTTGCTCCAAAATCCATAATTACATGAAGCCCAAACACCTTTTTATAAAATTCAACCGACTTATCAATATCAGATACTACTAACATCGGATTTTTCAATTTCATTATTAACACCTCTGCAAATTCAAGGCTACTTATCTCTTTTTAAAAACAACAATTTCAGGATTAGAACAATTTTCGTCATACTAGGATACGAGCAAGAAATTTATACCTGCCACAAGACAGAAGCATTTTATAGGTTCACCATCATTGAACTCACATTCGACCTGATTGCACAAATATATTTCTTTATCATCAAGTAATTGAACTTCATAACCGCTTGGCATAGGATATGCTATATTTACATATGAGCCATTTACAGCATACAAATCTTCAATTTTAGTCATACCGGGAATGTTCAGAGAATTAAATTCATCAATCAACTGATTTTTGAACAAATCATAATTTTCTATTCCGTCTGTTTTTATGTACTTATAAATA
>JAFUJG010000360.1 GCA_017468215.1 Clostridia bacterium
AAATAATGCAGTATGTATGGTATAATTACAGAAAAGATTAGTGAGGTGACCGCATATGCCATGGGTTGATTTTGCAATCTGTTTTTTGACAGGCTATCTTGGCGTGCATAAATTTATGGACGGTAAGTCAGGGATGGGTATGTTGTATTGTGTACTGCGGGCTTATGCGGGATAGGCTGGTTGTATGACTGTGCGTTTTTCTTTATGAACGCATTAAACGGCAAACGCTCTATCGGCGAAGTGCAGGTAACAACTGTACGTAGGCCTGCAACAATGACGGGAAGTATTTCTGTTAAAAACGATGAGCTTTAATATGTTTATATAAAAAACTAAGGAGGAAACGAAAATGGATGTTAAGGCAAAGGTTGAAGAAATTGTAAAAAAGATTATGGCAGATAAGGATATTCTTGAAAAGTTCAAGAAGGACCCTGTGAGCGTGGTTGAAAGTCTTTTAGGTATTGACCTTCCCAATGACCAGCTTGAGCCTGTGGTTGAAGCAGTTAAGGCTAAAATTACAGCTGACAAGATTGGCGATGTATTAGGCGGTCTGGGCGGACTTTTTAAGTAAGAATTTTTAAAGAAGGTTGAAAAATTTCAACCTTCTTTTTTGTGCACTCTTGCACACTACAGACTGAAAAAAGGTTGATTGTACAGAGCTGTCGGATGATGCGCCCCTGGTATTAAATTAATCAAATATTAACAAAAGCTTGATTGACACCTATATGTTTTATTGATAAAATAAAACAGAGGGGTGATTTTATATGAGAAAAATTTTCAGCTTAATACTTTCGGCTATAATTATGCTTTCATCGATACCTGCTTTGGCAGAAGGCTTTACACAGGAGGCTGGTTTTTCCTTTGATATTTACGATTCCTTTGTGAATGATATGTCCGACGAGATGCCCCTGATGGAAATTGACGAGGATGTCAAAACTGCCTTTGAGGAAAGGCTTATTGCTGCATGGGAAAATATGGACACTGAGGTTCAGCTTTATCCTAATATAAAGATACACAAGGACGATATTACGTCATATTTTGCTTCGGTTTATTTTGAAAATCCCAAGTATTATTATGTTATAAGAAGCTTTTCCGGAACAATGAACAGTGCCGGATACTTGGGCAAGCTGACAAAGCTGAGCTATAGCGTAGACAGCATGGACGAGGTAGCAGATGTATGGGCAAAAATTGACATTGCTACAGAGGAAATCCTTCTGTACATAAGCCCAGATATGACCGATTTTGAAAAGATAATGACGGTACATGATTATATGGTAAACAACTATGTATACAATATTGCAGACACAGACCAGACCTTTTTGATAATGCTTGATAAGGTTGGTGTTTGTGCGGCGTATTCAGAGGCTTTTCAGCACATGATGAACGTGCTTGGTATTGAGGCAACCCTGGTTACTTCTGACGAAATGGGTCACATATGGAATATGGTAAAGCTTGATGGCAGGTGGTACCATGTTGACATTACATGGGATGATCCTGTTCCCGACCAAGCAGCCAGAGTAAATCATCAGTTTATGCTGTTAAGTACAAACGCAATAACAGATTTGGGACACTACGGTTTTACAGCACCCTATAGTGCAGTTTCGACCGTTTATAATAAAGCCGACTGGCGTGATGATGAGGGTGCAATAGTAACTGTTGACGGAGTTATGTACCGTGTTGAAGAAAATAACCTTGTTGATGAAAACGACAATGTTATATACAAAAATCTTGATGGCGGCGACGGAAAATGGAGCGTGTCTGAAACAAGTTATGTAAATGATGTTGTATGGACAGGCATTTGCGAAATTAACGGTTTACTGTATTTCAATACCGATACAGGTATTTATTCATATAATCCGGAAACAAAAGAAACAAAATGCATCTTGAACCAGTACGGAATAGGCGGACTTTATGCCGATAAAAACGTGATAGTATACAGTGGATATGATTTTGACGAAGGCAACTTTGTAAAAAAGGGTGAAATCAAGATTTCGGATATACGCCTGGGAGAGCCTTATTATGAGGGCGGCAAGGCCGTTGTAAGGCTTTATAATGACTGCGATGTGCCAATCTGGATAATAAGCAAGGGTGACGGATACAAAATACATAAAGTTGATGCAAAAAGCATTGGTACTGCAAAATTTGAGAACGGCAGTGAACAAACAATTTATATCTGGAAAAACAGTTTAGAGCCTGTAATTGAAAAATTTACGGTAAGTGAATAACAAAAAAACCGCTGATTTATAATCAGCGGTTTTGTATTTTGTGTTTTATTATTTCTTCATGGGGATGCCCTGAGCTTCAAGAGAAGCGATAATGGAGTCAACAACTTCCATTACTTCTTCCTTTGTAAGGGTTCTTTCACCATGGGAGAAAAGAATACGCACAGTGATGGATTTGCCCGAATCGTCTGTGTATGTGTCAAGCAGCTTGACAGCCTTGATAAGAGGGCAGTTGCTATTTTCAATAGCCTTGCCGATAGGTGCGTACTTGTCGGAAACAAATGTAACGTCAATTTCCATTTCGGGATACTTGGAGGGCTCCTGATACTTGATGGAATTGTTAGCTTCTGCACTGAATGCACTCATATCAATTTCGGCAAATACGATGGCAGCCTTTTTATCAATCTTCTTGGAAATTACAGGATGAACAATACCTATTGTACCCAGCTTTGTGCCGTTTAAGTAAATGGCATTAAGGTTTCTGGGGTGCTCGTAGGAATGTGTTGCTTCCAAAGCTTCAAATGTGAGCGAAGCGTGACGCAGGTCATCTGTTATAACAGCCAAAATGTCACGGAGGTAAAGGTATACTTCCTCAAGGCTCTTTGTTTTGTCAAAAAGTGTTATGCAAAGCTTTTTCTTTTCATTGCAAAGACCGTCTTCCTTTAAGCCTTCTACAACTCTGCCAACCTCAAACACGCCGAAGGAGGGAGCGTAGGAGGTATTTGCCTTAACCTGGCAAAGCTGTGTGGGAACAATGGACTTACGGATTGTTTCGATATTGGGGTTTGTTGCATTAACAAGCTTGATGTTATCTTCAACCTCGATGCCTAATTCTTTATATTCATCGTAGTAGGCCCATACGTAAGAATGAAGCTCATGGAGAGAAAATCTCTTAACTAAGATATCTTTAATCTTTTCTTCCATGGTCTTTTCTTCAGCAGCACGAACAGGATAAAGGGGAACTGCTGCTGTGTTGATATCAAAGTTATCATAGCCGTAAATACGTGTACTTTCTTCGATAATGTCAGCCTTCATTGTAACGTCCTTTGTGGCACGCCATGTGGGTACTGTTACGCTGAAGTTGTCGCCTTCTGTTTCAACTGTAAAGCCAAGGGCACGGAGTGTTTTTACGATTGTTTCGTTTGCAATTTCAATACCTGTGTAACGGTCAACAAACTTTTTGTCAAATGTGAGGTTACGTGTGGGATATTCAAATGCGATTTCATCTGTAAGAGAGGAAACAACCTGAACATTTTCGTCAATATCTGTTAAAAGCTTTACAAAGCGTGCAATTGCGGGAACTGTCAGAGCAGGGTCAAGGCACTTTTCGTAACGCTGGGAAGCATCAGTTCGGTGAGCGAGTCTTACAGTGCTCTTACGGATGCTTACTGCATCAAAGGTGGCACTTTCCAGAGTAAGGCGTGTTGTGTCTTCCACAATTTCGCTATCTAAGCCACCCATAATACCTGCAATTGCAACAGGAGTGTTGTCGTTGCAAATCATAAGTGTGTTTTCGTCGCAGTTACGGTCAACGCCGTCAAGTGTGCGGAACACGTGGGGTGTGTCAAATCTCTTAATACGGAGCTTTTCAACCTTGCGTGAGTCAAATGCATGCATGGGCTGGCCCATTTCAAGCATCAGGTAGTTTGTAAGGTCGGCAAGAAGGTTGATAGAACGCATACCGCAGTAGAAAAGGCGGATACGCATATTAACAGGGCTAACATTCTTTGTGATGTTTTCAACCTGCAAGCAGGAGTAACGCTGGCAAAGGGGGTCTTCAATCTTCATGTCAACGGCGGGAAGATTGTCATACTTGGAAAGGTCAACGCTGTCGAGGCTCTTTAATTCTCTGCCTGCGATTGCAGCAAATTCACGTGCAATACCGTAGTGCCCCCAAAGGTCAGGACGGTTTGTAAGGCTCTTGTTGTCAACCTCGAAGATAATATCATCAATCTGATAAGCATCTTTAATAGGTGTGCCGTTTGCCAGATTATCTGTGATTTCCATGATACCGTCATTGTTGTCAGAAATGCCTATTTCCTTCTCGGAGCAGCACATACCGTAGGAAGTATAGCCAGCGAGAGGACGGGGTGCAATTGTGATTTCACCAATACGTGCACCAACGGGAGCAAAGGCAGTTTTCATACCTACACGAACGTTGGGCGCACCGCACACAACATCAGTTAACTCGCCGTTGCCTGCATCAACCTTTAAAAGGTGAAGCTTTTTGGAATCGGGATGGTCGTTAACCTCATTGATTTCTGCAACAACAATGCCGTCAATATCGCTGCCACGGAAGAAAATCTCATTTTCAACCTCTGCAGTTGAAAGAGAAAACTGGCTTATTAATTTTAATTTATCCAAACCTGTGAAATCCACAAAGTCGGAAATCCAATTCATAGATAAAAACATAGTTCAAACCTCCTTATTCGTCGTCTGTGAACTGACCCAGTGCTTTAAGAGAACCGGAATTAAGGTCACGGATGTCCTTAACGCCGTACTTCATCATGGCAAGGCGAGTTAAGCCAAGACCAAAAGCAAAGCCTGTATATTCCTCGGGGTCAATACCGCCGGCCTTTAAAACCTCGGGATGAATCATGCCGCAGGGGCAAAGCTCAAGCCAGCCGGAATGCTTACAGGAGGGACAACCGTCACCGCCGCAGATAAGACAGCTTATGTCAAGCTCAAAGCCGGGTTCCACAAAGGGGAAGAAGCCGGGACGGAGACGAACCTTGATATCCTTCTGGAATACTTCACTAAGCATTGTTTTCATGAAGAAGATAAGATTTGAAATAGAGATGTTCTTATCAACCATAACGCCTTCCATCTGGAAGAAGGTGTTTTCATGGCAGGCATCAGTTGCTTCATTTCTAAAGCATCTGCCGGGAAAGATAGCCTTGATGGGTTTGCCTTCGTTGATAAGGGCATCCTTATACTTTTTGTAAATAGCGTTCTGTGCCGCAGAAGTGTGGCTCTTAAGAAGCTGGCCGTTTTCGAGATAATATGTGTCCTGCATATCTCTTGCGGGGTGATGCTTGGGAATGTTGAGTGCCTCAAAGCATTCGTAGTCTGTTACAACCTCACTGTAGTCCTCAACATGGAAGCCCATAGACTTGAACACCTTTTCGCACTGGCGCTGAACAAGTGTGATAGGATGATAGCTACCTCTGTTAAGGTTTGCAGGAGTAGAAATGTCGAACTCGGGCATGGAGTTAATCTCTGCCATGATTTCGGCATTTTTAATTTCCTCAATTTTTGCTGCGATAAGCTCGCCTGCTTCGTTCTTAAGGACATTTACCTTCTGACCGAAGTCCTTTTTTTCTTCGATTGAAAGGTCCTTCATACCTTTCAACAGACCTGTGATAGAGCCGTTTTTGCCTAAATATTCAACTCGGATTTCTTCAACAGTCTGAGCATTGTCTGCCGCATTTAATCTGCCCAAAAATTCCTCACGGAGTGCTGTTACTTTTTCTGACATAATAACAGTCCTTTCTTTATAGATAATAAAAATTATAAACATGCACGGGGAAAACAAAAAGCTCGCCCCTAAAAGGGACGAGCATAACCCGCGGTACCACCCAATTTCAGGACAAAGCCTGCACTTAAATGCGTTTTACGTGACGCTACACCCTGCTTAATCAATGCTTTCGCAGGACGCTCCGATGCTGAAATTCACCTATAGAATCATAAGACCGCTTACAGCCGCCGACGGTCACTCTCTTGTATGACACCCCATAGCCTACTTACACATCTTCACTGCGTGTACCCAATAATTATACCCCTGAAAACTGATAAAGTCAAGAGTTTTTGCATATAAATAGAACGAGGTGAAGTTTATGTGGAACAAAATTAAGCCGTACGTGTACTTTATTGCACTTTCCTTGGGTGTAGGTGCACTTGCGGCACTTCTTACAAGAGAAAACATGAATATCTACGACGAGATTACCATGCCGCCCCTTGCTCCGCCAATGTGGCTCTTTCCTGTGGTGTGGACTGTGCTTTACACTCTTATGGGCATAAGTGCAGCTTTGGTCTACAAACAGGATAAAAGTGTGCCCGGTGTTTTTTATACCCAACTGGCGGTTAACTTTTTATGGAGTATATTATTCTTTAATTTAAGAATGTTTTTGCTCTCGTCAATATGGCTGGTGCTTCTTATTTTCCTTATATGGCGTATGATAAGAGAGTTCCGTGCAATTGACATAAGAGCAGCATATTTGCAGTATCCGTATCTGGCGTGGTGTGTTTTTGCACTTTATCTGAACGTGGCAATATTTTTCTTAAATAAATAAAAAATTTTTTTCAAAACCCCTTGACGAATTTGAAAAGAGGAGTTATAATACTACCAACCTACCGAGTAGGTTGGTAGTATTACTGGGGGCGTAAATATGGGAAACTATTTTGAAGAATTAGTCCGTGAAAACTTTCGTTTTGGCCGAATGTGTAAGTAAGTTTATACAATGCTGAACAAATTATATCATTTTACAAAACGAAAGGAAGTTTATTATGAGTAACTATAAATTTGAAACCTTGCAGCTTCATGTAGGACAGGAAAATCCAGACAGTGCAACAGGTGCCCGTGCGGTGCCGATTTACCAGACCACATCTTACGTATTTGACAATTGTGCTCATGCGGCAGCAAGATTTAATCTTGAGGATGCAGGTAACATTTACGGAAGGCTTACAAATTCAACACAGGATGTTCTGGAAAAACGCATTGCCGCATTGGAAGGCGGTGTTGCTGCTTTGGCGGTAGCATCGGGCGCAGCTGCCATTACATATGTACTTCAGGCTTTAGCTCAAAACGGAGGTCATATTTTAGCACAAAAAACTATTTATGGCGGAAGCTATAACCTTTTAGCTCATACTCTCCCTAATTTTGGTATAGAGGCAACATTTGTGGATATTCATAATTTGGCAGAGGTTGAAAATGCAATAAAAGACAACACACGTGGAATTTATATTGAAACCCTTGGCAACCCTAACAGCGACATTCCCGATATTGAAGCATTGAGTGCGATTGCCCATAAATACAGTGTGCCGTTAGTGGTGGATAACACCTTCGCTACTCCTTATTTTCTTCGTCCTATTGAGCATGGGGCAGACATTGTTGTTCACTCTGCAACCAAGTTTATTGGTGGGCACGGAACTACTTTAGGCGGTATTATTGTGGATTCGGGCAATTTTGATTGGGGAAGCACAGGAAAATATCCTGCAATTTCTCAATCTAACCCCAGCTATCATGGTGTTTCTTTTACAGCTGCGGCAGGAAAGGCAGCATTTGTGACATACATCCGTGCAATATTGCTCCGTGACACTGGTGCTACAATCTCACCTTTTGCATCATTTCTTCTTTTGCAGGGCGTAGAGACACTATCCTTGCGATTGGAGCGTCATGCGGAAAA
>JAFUJG010000361.1 GCA_017468215.1 Clostridia bacterium
CTCATTTTTTGAGTTTTGCTGTGACCCCGAAGGCTCTTTTGAACAGGTAAAGGATACTATAAATAGTTATCGCAATGAAGCAAGAGATTATGTAAGTGATCTTGACTATATTTTTGAAGAATAATACCACCTTAAAAAACGCACGTTTGGTGCGTTTTTTAATTTTGGTAAAAACTACAAGGCTTTGACATTTAATATGGGCCATGTTATAATTAATCTATAAGTACAAATTAATAAAAAAGAGGTGTGTCTTATGCAAAAAATTTTCGAAGCGATTAACGACATTTTCTCATTTATTGAACCGGTATCTGACTTTTTGTGGGAATTTCCGACCAATTTCGAGTGGTATGCAAAAATCCCTGTTTTGGGAAGCTTTTCATTGGCGATTATTCTGCTTTTAGGCTCGGGCATATTTTTTACCTTTAAGCTTGGTTTTATACAAGTGACACACTTTAAACGTGGCGTTAAAGCTATGACTGAAAAACGCAGTGTAAAAATGGGCATTTCACCCTTGGCGGCATTTATGCTTTCGTCAGCAATGCGTGTGGGTCCCGGCAATATTATAGGCGTTACCGGCGCAATTGCCACAGGCGGCCCCGGTGCAGTATTCTGGATGTGGGTTTCGGCATTCTTTGGCATGGCGATGGCTTATATGGAAGGCGTGCTGGCACAGATTTTTAAAGAAAAAAAGAACGACGAATTTGTCGGCGGCTTGCCCTTCTACGGAAGAAAGCTTTTAGGCAACAAGATATGGGTCGGCGTGGCATTGTCTGTTTTATACATATTATATGCTTTATGCTGCCTTCCTGCACAGGGGTTTAATGTTGTTTCCTCCTTAGGCGGGATGGCGGAAATTGCAACCGGAACAACCATTGCGACAGATTCTTTCTTCTATTATATAACAGGTGTGTTGGTTGTTGCTTTAACAGGTGTGATTGTCTTTGGAGGCATCAAGAAGGTAACAAAATGGACCGATAAAATAGTGCCTGTTATGGCGGTGATATATATTGTAACGGTTTTAACCCTTGTTTTTCTAAACATCGGTGCTGTTCCGTATTTCTTTGTATCTGTTTTTAAAGGTGCGTTTACTCCCGAGGCAATGTTTGGCGGCCTTTTTGGTACTGTGCTTGCACAAGGCGTAAAACGAGGGCTTATGAGTAACGAGGCAGGGCAGGGTACTATTACAATGAGTGCTGCTGCAGCCGATGCAAAGCATCCTTGCGAGCAGGGCTTACTTGCTTCCATAGGCGTATTTTTAGATACTATTATTATATGTACACTTTCGGGCTTTGTTGTTGTAATGGCACATTGCTGGAATAGTGCAAGTGCGTCGGAGTGGTTTTCGTACAAAAAGTTGCCACTTTCTCAATTCAATTTGTCTGTAGCTGAATTGACCCCTGGAACAGCTATGAATGCGCTTGTTACGTTTTTGACAATGCTGTGTTTTGCACTTTTTGCTTATACTACCCTTTTAGGCATGATAAGCTTTTCAGAAATAGCTGCAAACCGTATCCGCAAGGATAAAAGCTTCATAAATACTGTAAGAGGAATAGGCTTGTTCGTTACGGCGTTTGGCATACTATGCAATATTGCAGGCTTGGGGCTTAACAATCTTTGGAACTTCTCAGATTTAGGAAACGTTCTGATTGCGTATGTAAATATACCAATCGTGTTTATCGGTGCAAAATACGTGTTCCGTGCCACAGAGCATTATAAGAAAAATGACAATACGCCCTTCACCTCAAAGGTAATAGGCCGTGATGACTGTGCCTTCTGGGATGAAAAAGCAAAAAAGGAATAGAATATAGTAAACATGCACAAAAACCGCCGAGTAAATTCGGCGGTTTTTCACATAAAGGTAGAAGGTTGGAAAAAGGCAAAAAAAGTTGAAAAAATGTGTTGACAATCTTAAATTAAAATGTTATCATACAAAAGCTGTCTGACAGACAGTACAGCAGCGGTCAACTGTAATTGCTCTGACTACGCCGTATGGCTTGTCAATCGCAGACAGTTTTCACATACGAGCTATTC
>JAFUJG010000362.1 GCA_017468215.1 Clostridia bacterium
TTCAAAACTGTCATATGAGGGAACAGGTTAAACTGCTGGAAAACCATGCCCATTTTCTGACGGTGAGAATTGATATTCACCTTCGGGTCTGTAATGTCGGTACCCTCAAAATAAACCCTACCGCTTGTAGCATCCTCCAAAAGGTTTAACGAGCGGAGAAAAGTGGATTTACCCGAGCCCGAGGGGCCGATAACAACTACAACCTCGCCTTTTTTTATTTCGGCAGACACGTTTTCCAACGCATGGATTTTTTCGCCGTAATACTTACAGAGATTTTCTGTTCTGATAATTACATTATCGTTCACTGTTTCTCAATCTCCTTTCCACAACGGATAAAAGGTATGTCATCAGCATAACCATTACAAGGTATACCAACGCTACAAGCATAATGGGGTTAAACTGGTCATATGTAGTATTCTTAATCTGGTTACAAGCTTTTGTAATATCGACAACTGCCACATAGCCCGCAACAGAGGTTTCCTTTAAAAGGGCAATCATTTCGTTACCGATTGCAGGCAAAATGTTTTTAAACGCCTGCGGAAGCACAATAAGCCACATTGTTTGCAAATTAGAAAAGCCAAGGCTTCTGCCTGCTTCTGTCTGGCCTTTATCAATTGCCATGATACCGGAGCGGATAGTTTCTGCAACATAGGCACCCGAGTTAATGCCGAAAGTAATTGTAGCAACCCATGTGCCGTCCTTTGCCGATACAAAAATGATAAAGAATGAAATCAAAAGCTGTACTACAACAGGAATACCTCTTATAACTGTTGTGTAAATGTTGCAAATAACATCAAGAATTTTAAGAACTATATTTCTTTTACTTGTTGCAGCAAAAACTTTAATCATTGCCACAACCGTACCGATTACAACACCGATAAGAAGTGCACCCACAGTTATAATAAGTGTCTTTTGCAAGCCCTGCAGGACAACCATATATCTGTCTGACACAACAAACGTATTATAAAGAGTGTCAAACCAATTTGTGAAAAAAGCAATTATATTATTATAGATAGTAGTTAACCATTCCATAGTATCTTCCCTTTCAGGTTTACATATAACGAAAAACGACGCATTATAAATACGTCGTTTTTCTACTTATATCAACTTATTCAGCGTCGTAGGGTAAACCGTATTTTTCGAATATTGTAGCGAGTGTACCGTCTGCCTTAAGTTCGCCAAGAGCTGCGTCAATTTCTGCAGTAAGCTCATCGTTGCCCTTCTTGAGAGCAATTGCGTAAGCTTCCTTTGTAAGAGCTTCTTCAAGAACTACTGTTGCACCGTTCTGCTTTTCAGAAAGTGCTCTTGCAACTGCATCGTCAATTACAACTGCATCAACCTTGCCGCTTGTAAGAGCTGTGATAGCTTCTGCACCTGTCTTAAAGGACTGGATAGAATAACCGCCATCAAGAAGATACTGTTCGCCTGTTGTACCTTCCTGGCAGGAAATTGTCTTGCCTTCAAGGTCTGCAGCTGTAGTAATAGCACTGTCAGCTGTTACGATAATTGCCTGAGAAGCTGTGTAGTAGTCAACGGAGAAGTTCATGTTCTGTCTTCTTTCGTCGTTAGCTGTGATACCTGCAACAGCCATGTCGTACTTACCTGTAGCTGCACCTGTAAGAGCCGCATCGAAGTCAATATTTGTGATTTCGAGTGTAGCACCAAGCTTTTCAGCGATAGCCTGTGCAATTTCAACGTCAGCACCTACGATTTCATCACCTTCAAGATATTCAAAGGGAGGAAATTCTGCATTTGTTGCCATTGTAAGAACTCTTGTTTCAATAGCTTCTGTTGCATCTGTGGGTTCTTCTGTTACTGTGTTACCGCCGCATGCTGCAAAAGAAAGAGCAAGCATAAGGCAAAGTGCGATTGTTAAAAGCTTTTTCATTTTAACTACTTCCTTTCAAATTTGAAACGTTATGTATCAAGCTTTCGCTCAATATAAAGAATATACCACTATTTTGTGAAAAAGTCAATATATTTTAAGTGAATAATTATGCAAAAATAAAAATATTTTTACATTCATGCTTCCTGCACTATTTTGCCGCACATATGCTCTACATTCAGCTTTAAAAGGGCTGTTTTACTTGCATAAAGGCGGATTTCGTTTTGTATATATTCTTCATCCTGCGTAAATTTGCGGCTTAAGCGTGCAGTAATATCGGTAATAATATCAATATCATCGATAATTTCTATTTTGCCGAACACTATAACACTTTTAATATTAAGTGCCCATTCGCCCTCGTTTTTGTAGCCTTCGTCATATACGCAAAAGGATACCTTGTTGTGCTTTTGCAAGGCATCGGGTCTGTGGCCTGTTTTTCCCGAATGGAAGTAAATGCAGCCGTCTTCCTCGTTATACCAATGGTTCATGGGCATACCGTAGGGATAATCACCCTCCCCTTTAACAGACAAAACCCCTCTTTTTTCGTTTTTAAGGATTTGTATGCATTCTTCCTTTGAAAGCTGTTTGTTTTTTCTTGTTAATTCACGAAACATAATTTTTCCTCCAACTAATTTAAAAAGGACTTTTTGTTTTTAATAATATACTGATAATTCAGTTCAAGCAAATCGTCCTCATAGTTATAAAAATCGTTGTCACACTCATTAAAAAGCTCGGAGATATCTTCACCGAAGGTCTCCATTACTTCCTGGCGTTCAAATCTGTCAGTGGGAACCTTTCCGCCAAAAGCCCCCATTGCCCTTATGCAAATTTGGGCGGTTTTCACTGCACCGATTTCGTTAAACACATGTGGAAGCTCCGTTGCAAA
>JAFUJG010000363.1 GCA_017468215.1 Clostridia bacterium
AATTGCAAAGGGTGTCAGCGTGGCAGGGGCAGTTAACAACGAGGAAAAGCCCAAGAGGGT
This sequence comes from Clostridia bacterium, assembly GCA_017468215.1. Lineage (GTDB taxonomy): Bacteria > Bacillota > Clostridia > UMGS1883 > UMGS1883 > RGIG1927. The sequence goes on from JAFUJG010000363.1 coordinate 61, forward strand.
TGAAACTGAAAAGAAAGAGGCTCCCAAGGTTGAAAAGAAACCCCAAAAGAGCAGTGCAGGCGAAAGCAATACTGCTGTTGAAAAAATAAAAGAAAAATGGCCCGAAATAATGAGCAAGATTGCGCTCGGCGGAGGGCTTAACCTTTATATGGCGTTGGAAAACAGCTCGCTCCGCAGCTTTGGTGACAAGGTGGCATTTGTGTTCCCCGACAATGTGGGAGGCGTGCTCCGTGACATGATAGAAGGCGGCTTGGGCGAAATAAAGGAAATTATTTTAGCCGAAACAGGGCTTGACGTGGAGCTTACCGTTAAGATGGAAAGTGCATTTGATACTAGCGGCACAACAAGTGCGGCAAATGACCCCTTTGATGAGATTGCCGGCCTACCGTGGGTTAATAATTAAAATCGGACCGTCGAGGACGCCGGTCCCTACGATATTATCAAATAAAGAAAGGATGTATAAATTATGGCAAGAGGCGGATTCCCCAGAGGTATGGGTGGAATGGGCGGCGGCAACATGCAGGGTATGCTCCGTCAGGCACAGAAAATGCAGGAGGAAATGCTTAAGGCACAGGAGGAGCTTGGTGAAAAGACCGTTGAAGCTTCTGTTGGCGGCGGTGTAGTAACTGTTATTGCAAACGGCAAAAAGGAGCTTGTTAGTGTTACCATAAAGCCCGAAGCAGTTGACCCCGATGATGTTGAAATGCTCCAGGACCTTATTGTTTCGGCAGTTAACGAGGCTATGCGTAAGGCTGACGATATGGCTGCAAGCAGTATGAGCCGTATTACAGGCGGTATGAATATACCGGGATTATTTTAATCTGAGATTAAAACAATCCGATGAAATACCTTCGGTATGAAATGGCTACGCCATGAAATAAAACCTACGGTTTCATGAAATGCACAAAGTGCATTATGGTAGATTTGCTTTGCAAATCTTTGATTTTTACATCTTAATGAACCGAAGGTTCATATCATGTCGACAGACATTTCATGCACAAGGTGCAATTAATGCAAGCATAGCTTGCAAATCATTGAAAATTCCGGAGGAATTTTTTATGTATCCAGAGGCTTTAAAATTATTAATAGAAGAATTTGAGCGTCTGCCCGGCATTGGTAAAAAAAGTGCTGTCAGGCTTGCTTTTCATGTGATGAACATGGAAAAAAGCAAGGCTGAAAGGTTTTCCAGAACGATTATCGAAGCCAGAGAAAGGGTGCATCTGTGCAGTATTTGCCAGAACCTTACCGAGGACGATATTTGCCCTGTGTGTAAATCAGCAAAGAGAGACAGGCGAGTTATCTGCGTTGTGGAAGGCCCCAAAGACATTGTTGCCATGGAAAAAACCCACGAATACAATGGGCTTTATCACTGTCTGCATGGGGTGATTTCGCCTATGGATAACATAGGCCCCGAGGACATAAAGCTCCGTGAGCTTATGGCAAGGCTTACAGGTGAGTGTGAGGAGCTGATATTGGCAACTAACCTTACCGTGGAGGGCGAAGCTACCGCAATGTATATTGCACGATTGGTAAAGCCTATGGGCATTAAAGCTACAAGGATTGCACACGGAATCCCTGTGGGCGGGGATATTGAGTTTGCAGACGAGGTTACCCTTGCACGTGCACTTGAGGGCCGCCGTGAGCTGTAGAAAAATTTTAATATAGCGGAATAAATAAAGCTGCGGGAGAATATGATGTCATATACTTATAAATGGGATGTGATATTATTATGAATCTCTCGGTTAAAAAAATTTTTGAAATGGTTACAGACATGTTTTCCAATTCACCCCAGGAAAATGACAGCGTTGCCCGCTTGCTTGAAAATGCAAAAAATGAGATACGTGACATAAGGGCAAATATTGACATGGTAAATGACAGTGATGTGCTGGATATGTACATATACCGCCTTAAAGCGGCAGAGGCACAGTACAGGCAGCTGTTAAAAATGGCAAAGGAAAGCGGTAACCGTAAAAAGACAGGTTGAGGAAAATGGGATTTGAACCTACAATAGAGCAGAAAACGGCAATAGAAGCGCCGGTATTGAATAATCTGGTTTCTGCTGCGGCAGGAAGCGGTAAAACAAAGGTTTTAAGTGAAAGAATAGTTAACAGAATTAAAAGCGGCGATACAGCTATCGACCGCTTACTTATTGTGACATTTACACGTGCTGCAGCTATGCAGATGCGTGATAGAATAGCCAAGGCTATTGAGGAGGAATACAAAAAAACAGGACTGCATTCGCTCAGAAGACAGATGTCGATGATTGCGGGGGCTGACATTTGTACAATCGACTCCTTTTGTATAGACCTTGTAAAAAGAAATTTTTTCAGGGCGGATATTCCGCCTGATTTTATTATTGCCGACTCTAACGAGATGAAAATCCTTCGTGAGGAGCTTTTGATTGAGGTTACCGAGGAAATGTACGCACATGACGACAAGAACTTTATGCTTTTGTCCGAGGGTGTGGGCAATGCAAAAAATGACGACGATTTAAAAAAGATTATACTTAAGGCATATATGTTCACACGTGCCTTTGCCGACGGCGACAAATGGCTTGACGATGCCCTTGCCTGCCATGAGGAAGGGTCGGAGGGAAATAACCGCCTTTACAAGCTTATTGAGGACGAGATTATAGACCGTATAAACGAGCTAGGTATTATGATTGACAATTATGTCAAGGAAGCTGAGGCTGCGGGGATTGAGTCGTATATAGGTGTTGTTCTGGGCGAAAAGGAACGCTTTGACCGATACCTGCGGCACTGTACCCCCGAAAGCCTTGCTGAGGGGTTGGAGCAGTTTGCACTTTCGTCGTTTACTGGCGGAAAAAAGAAGAACGAGGAAGGTCTTGAAAGAGAAAAAAGCTATGTGAGAGCACTACATTCCGATGCGAAGGATTTGTACAAGGATATTAAAAGCCTTTACGATACATACCGCAGTGAAAAGGGGATTTCTTACCCCAAGCTTGAGGCACTTGTAAGGTGCGTAAAAAGGTTTGGGGAGCTTTATTGGGCAGAAAAGCTTTCCAGAAAGGTGCTGGAATTTTCCGACTGCGAATATCTTGCTTATAAGATACTTGACACCTGTGACGAGGTTTGCAACGAGCTGCGTGACAAGTACGACGAAATTTATATTGACGAATATCAGGACACAAATCCCTTGCAGGATGCACTTTTTACAAAGCTGTCAAGAAAGGACCGTGGCGAGCCCAACACCTTTATTGTAGGCGATGTAAAGCAGAGCATATACCGTTTCCGTCACTCGGACCCCAGGGTTTTTGCCGAAAAGGCAAGAGCCTTTGGCAGCGAAACTGGCAGCTGTAAGATGATTTTGTCGAAAAACTTCCGTTCAAGACGAGAGGTTGTAGACAGTATAAACTGTGTTTTTAAAAAGATAATGCGTGAAGGCACTGCGCAGATTGAGTATAACGACGAGCATTATCTGAGGTTTGGTGCAACAGAGTATATCGAATACAACCAAAATAAATCCGAGCTGTATATCCTTCGTGATAAATACGACACCGCCGAGGACGAAATCATGGCAAGCGAGCAAAAAGAAACATTGATTGCCGTAAAACGCTTCAAACAGCTGATGGACGAGGGGTTTATGGTTTCTGACGGAAAGAAGATGCGCCCCTTAAGATACTCCGACATTGCGGTGCTTTCGTCAAAAATTAACAACAAAGCCGAGGCAATAATGAAAACCTTCGGCTTAATGGGAATACCTGTATATTGTGAGACGAGCCAGCACTTTTTTGATGTGCCCGAGGTGCAGACGGTGGTATCGGTTTTAAGATGTGTGGACAACCCCTTGTGCGACATACCCCTGGCATCTACCATGCGTTCGCCGATATTTTCCTTCAGCGAAAACGAGCTGATGGAAATCCGCACCGACGGAAGGAACAAGCCCTTTTATGAAAACGTGGTAAATACTGCAAAAAAAGCCACAAAAGTGGGCAGGCGTTGTAAGAGCTTCCTTAAAAAGCTGGATATATGGCGTGAGGTTGCACAGAGCGTAAACCTGGAGAGGTTTGTCACAAGGATTATTGACGAAAGCGGATATTATTCCTTTGTGGGAGCCTTGCCCGGAGGCGAAATGAGGCAGGCTAACCTGAGACGGCTTATGAATCTGGCGGCAGACTTTGAAAAGAACAGGTTCAAGGGGCTTTACAGCTTTGTGCGATATATCGACAAAACAATCGAGGCTGAGGGCGAAATCGAGGCTGATGTATGCCGTAGTGAGGACTCGGTTCTGGTGGCAAGTATTCATAAATCAAAGGGCTTGGAGTTCCCTGTGTGCATAGTAATTGGCTGCGGCTGGAGCTTTAATGATAAGGACTCACACGATACTCTGATAATGAACCCCGAGTACGGCATGGCAATTGCCGAGCGTGAGGTTGGCAGGCGAATTAAGTTCAAAACAGCAGAGTACAGTGCTGTGTCTGCAACTATTGTAAGGGACAACCATGCAGAGCAGATGAGGCTTTTGTACGTTGCCATGACCCGTGCCAAGGAAAAGCTTATTATGATAGGCACAACAGCGAAATTTGATGAAAAGCTTAACGAAATTGAGATGGGATATCAAAGGGAAATAAGCGACTACAAAATACGAAGCATGAAAAACTATCTTGACTATTTGTGCTGCAGTATTGACAGCGAGCATTGGAATGTCTTCCCTGTTGCCGAACTGCCCGAAATTGAGGAAAAGAGCGAGTACGATGTAAAGGATGAAATTGAGCATCGCATTATTGAGGAGGTAAGCTACCGCCTCAGCTACCTTTATCCCTATGACGGCGTGAGGAATATTCCCTCCAAGATGAGCGTAAGTGAGGTTAAAAAGCTCAGCACGGAAAGCGAGGATGCTCATAAATACTTTAGTAAGTCGCCTCAAAAAAGGGTGCCTAAGTTTATGGAGGAGAACGTAAAGCTTTCCGGTGCAGACCGAGGTACGGCGTACCACAGGGTTATGGAGCTTATTGATTTTAACGAGAAAAACGTACAGGGCGCTATTGAGGAATTTGTCAAAAAAGGATATATGAGCCAAAAGCAAGCCGAGTGCATTGAAATTGAAAAAATTGAAAGATTCCTTAATGGCAGTGTTGCACAAATGCTCAGAGGTGCAAAGCGTGTTATGCGTGAGGAGCCCTTTACCATAATGATAGATGCTTCGGATGTTTTTGAAAACGGCGAAAAGGAAAAAATCTGCATACAGGGCACTATTGACTGCCTTATTGAAACCCTTGAAGGTAAAATTGTCCTTTTAGACTATAAGACCGACACCTACAGCGAAAAAGAGGAAATGGTCAAGCGTTATAAAAAGCAGCTTGAGCTGTATGAGGTTGCCGTTTTCACAAGATTTGGACAGAAATGTGATAAAAAATGTCTTTACATGTTCCAAACGGGTGATATAATAGACATATAAGCTTTTTTGATTTCGTAGGAGGTCATCATGAAGAAATTTAGTATAGTTTTAGCTTTTTTGTTAGGCTTTTTGGTGGTGTTTGCCGCATCGGGCCTTGTTACATTTAATGTTATAATGAAAAAGGACAAAGCAACCGAAACACCCACTGAAAGCGTATATACAGGCGGTGCAATCCTTCCTGAGGGTAACGATATTGAAACCGATACCCCTGTTACAAGGGTAACGCCTGCACTTAATGTTGAGGATTCGATTGTTGTAAAAGGCGTTTACGGCGAGGATGTTAAGGAACCTGAAAATGTTTACGTAGCACCTGAGATAGACCTTAGTGCTATAGTTGACGAGCCTTTGGCAGATGCTCAACAAGGAAACGACGAGGAAGTAAAGAACGAGGAAAAGGCAGAAGAAACACCCAAATCAGAGGAAACACCTAAGACTGAGGAAAAGCCCAAGGCAGGGGAAACTCCTAAAGTAGAGGAGACACCTAAGGTTGAGGAAACTCCCAAAGTAGAAGAAACTCCCAAGGTGGAAGAAACTCCTAAAGTAGAAGAAACTCCTAAGGTTGAGGAATCTCCCAAGGTGGAAGAAACTCCTAAGGTTGAGGAATCTCCCAAAGTAGAGGAATCACCCCAGGTTGAGGAAAAGCCTCAGCTTAACCCCAACGTACAGACAAGCGACAGCGGAATATAATAAAAAAGGTACTATTGCGATAATGCGATAGTACCTTTTTTGTGTATGTCCTGCGATTTGTAGGAACCGGAGGTCCGTTAAAAAACAAGAAAGTGTCTCCGACACTCCTTGGCAATAGTTGCAACTAAAGCTAACAGAGGAGAAACCACTTTCTTATGCCATGTGCGTTTTCCGAGTCTTGCGAGGAAATTCTCGCACGGAAATAAAATCAAAATTTATTTTTTATCTTATAGGAAATTGCGAAATTTCCTATAAGATAAAAAAGACTTGTCATCAGACAAGTCTTTTTCTGGAGCGGAAGACGAGATTCGAACTCGCGACGTTCACCTTGGCAAGGTGACGCTCTACCACTGAGCCACTCCCGCATCAACAAAACGTATTATAACACCAATATAAGTGCTTGTCAACACTTTTTTTGAAAAAAATTAAAAATGTAGGGGTCGATGCCCACATCGCCCCGAATTGCGGGTGGATATAGAATCCGCACCTGAAAAAGCACGTGTATAAAAAGACAGAGGGCAATGCCCTCTGTCTCAAAATAGTTTGTTTTATGTGGTTGATTTATTCCAGAACCTTCATTGTGATATCATCCACATACATTTCGCCCCACTTTTCGTTACCGATATTGAAAGTGATTGCGTTGATGGGATTATTATCCCAATCGTAGGAGTCCTTATCCACATAATCTTCTGTGTGAGTGATTTCTCTGTAGCCATCATGGATAGACATAGTGATTGTCTTCTCAGAGGGGCTTACCTTAACTGTGAAGTAGTAAAGAGAGCCTGCCATAAGAGCATCGTTATAGTCGTGGATATAGAAGCCCTTTTCGGGGTCAAAGTAGCCAACGCCCTTGTGGTAGTCGGCTCTTTCAAGTCCGTCGGTTTCCATGTCTCTGGGAATACCGCCATGGAAAATGTGAGTGAGAACATTGCCGTCAAACCAACGTGTTCTTCTTACGTATCCGTTTGTACCACGGCCGTTTTCGTCCTGCCACTGAACATTGTGTCTGAACTGGAATGCACAGGAGGAGTCGGCAATGTTATTTGCATAGCCGGGGATGTTGTTGGACAGTGAGAAGCCTGCGTTCTGAGTGTTGTTCCAGCTCAGTTCATTGATATAGCGGATTGTGAACTTAAGCTCGAAATCCTTACCGTTTGTGTCGGGAAGTGTGTGTGATGCCATTACACCGCCGTCGCCCTTGTGGTAAAGGTGCAGAGCTGTATTGCCAAAGGGAGCCTTGATGATACCTGCGTAGCAGTCCTCTGTAAAGGCTTCGGCTCTGCCGTCGTAGTAGCGGTTACCAACCCAACCGTTAAAGGTGGTTTCATCATTGTCAAGCATGAGCAGCTCGTCGCCTTCATAGGTGAAGTTTTCCTTGAAAATGTAACCGTCACCGTCTGTGCTCATTGTGAAAGGTGTGGTCATAATGGAGCTGTAGGGATGCTCAATGCCCATGTTCCAGCAAAGAAGCTTTATCTTGTCGCCTTCAGCGAATGTAGCTGTGTATTCAATTTCGGGCTTGATTTCATCGTCACCCATTCTTGAAAGAGAGCCGTCCTCACGCTTGGGAGCACCGATAATACCTGTCTGAGGAACGCTGCGGGCAGGAACAAGAATGTCTCTCTCCAGCTGTACATCTAAAAGAGTGTTGTCCTTATTGTAGTGAGCAATACCTACGGTAACCGTACCGTCACCTATGGAGATGTTTGTAATATTGAACTTTGCTGTAAGTGTTGCCTCGCCTGTGGGAAGCTTATCAATCTTTTCGCCGTCAACGTAAAGTGCTGCATCGGCAAACATTTCGGGGTCATCCTGTGTGGTGAAGCCGTCGGCTGCAAAGTCGGTCATAATACCTGTCTTGTACTCGTAGTTCATCCAGTAACGGTATTCGCCCTGCATCCACAAAAGACGAGGACCGAGGTTTCCGCCGTCTTCGTCCATCTTGTAGTTATAGATAGCATTGGGACGAGCATTACAAGCCTTGGAGTTTTGTGTTAAGGGTTCACGGATTGTCCATGTTGCACCGTGGTCTTCACTTTCCCAACGGTAAATTTCGAACATATTGCCGTATTCGCC
>JAFUJG010000364.1 GCA_017468215.1 Clostridia bacterium
CTGCATCATCGGAAGCGTTTCCATATTGTTTGATTTGTTAAAAGAGCCTCAGAATATTGATTTAATCAGCACATTTTCCATGGCTACAGCGTGGGGTGTAGGCTTTGGAGCATTAGGCATTATGATGAGATTGATAAAAGTAAAAGGGTTCGGATGGGCAATGGCTGCGGTAGCTTTGCTTGGAATTGATGCGGTAGCAATTTGTAATTGTATCGAAAATGAAAAATACCAGTCTCCGTCAATGATATTATGCTTAATTCTGACTGTAATATTTATTGGAATTTCTATTTATATATCTTGTAAATCAAAAAAGTAAGGAAGGAGAATACATAATGGATGCTTATACTATGGGCGCAATTGTCGGTTCAATCATTACAGGTTTAATCATAGGAGCAATTCCGGCAATTTGCGGTGTAATTAAAGGGAAAATTAAATTAGCTGTAATCGGATTTTTTGCTTGCTTGTTATCTGCCTTTATATTAGGATTGATATTGGCTTTACCTGTATGTCTGGTGTTTTTGTGGTTGATATTTAAAAAATAAAATTAATAACATCGCCTAAAACAACACTAACTGATAAAATCATCACTTCGGCGTTTCGCAGATGTGATGATTTTATTTTTGCGACAAAAAATAAAGTTATAGGTAAAGTTTGTTTTGGTTGACTTTGGTAAAGCTTTGGTATATAATAATTAAATGAAATTTAACAATGGGGGAGTTAGGCGTGAATAAAGTATATATTCCCGAAGGCTATAAGCCTAAGCTTGACCAATACGAAACACAAAGGGCAATCTCTTACATTAAAACAACCTTCCAGAAAGAGTTTGCTAACGAATTGAATTTAAAACGAGTTTCTGCACCGCTTTTTGTAACAGAAGCAAGCGGTCTTAACGATAACCTTAACGGTGTTGAACGCCCTGTAGCCTTTGATGTTCCTGCAGTAGGAGCCAATGCACAGATTGTACATTCCCTCGCCAAATGGAAAAGATTAGCACTTAAAAGATATAATTTCCATGTGGGCAACGGTTTATATACCGATATGAACGCTATCCGCCGTGATGAAGAACTAGATAACCTTCACTCTATATATGTTGACCAGTGGGACTGGGAAAAGATTATCACTCCCGAAACACGAAACGTTGACTATTTAAAGCTGGTTGTTAAAGCTATTGTAAGAGCAATCTGCAATACAAACGACCGTCTCAGGGTAAATTTCCCGCAGCTTTGTGCAAATCTTAATAGTGATGTTAAGTTTGTCACAACACAGGAGCTAGAGGATATGTACCCATGTCTGACAGGCAAGGAAAGGGAAAATGCCATCACCAAGGAATACAGAACAGTATTCATCATGGGTATTGGCGGCACTTTAAAGAGTGGCAAAAAGCACGACGGCAGAGCACCCGACTATGACGACTGGAGCTTAAACGGCGATATCTTCTTCTGGAACGATACGCTGGATTGTGCTGTTGAAATTTCCTCAATGGGTATCCGTGTTGATAAGGAAGCCTTGGATAAACAGCTTACTATAGCAAATTGCAATGACCGCCGTGAGCTTATGTTTCACAAAATGCTCCTTAATGACGAGCTGCCCTTAACTATCGGCGGTGGTATCGGTCAGTCCAGGCTTTGTATGCTCATGATGGGTTGTGCTCATATAGGCGAGGTACAGTCCAGCATATGGGACGACGAAACAGTGAGAGTGTGCGAGGAACGTGGCGTAACTTTGCTTTGATGCGAGAGGAGACAATACCTCAGTCAGCTTTGC
>JAFUJG010000365.1 GCA_017468215.1 Clostridia bacterium
AGAACCAAAGTCTACAATAAGGGTAGCCTCACGGTCACTGCCCCAACGGGACGAGGGGTCGCCGTCGATTGACATATAGATTGCGTTGAAGTTTTCGGGTTCAGCTGTTGCTGTTGCACTTACGGCTCTGATAATTTTGGAGTCAGTAAGCTCAGCAGGTGTCTGAAGAAGGTTTACAAAGTAGGGGTTTTTCTCGGGTCTTACGCCTGTTGTAAGAACATCGGAAAGCATCTTTTCCATAGCTGCTTCAGACTTTTGGAAAACTTCGTTCTTGTAACCTATAATAATCATCTTATATGCATCGTTGTAGTAAACAATCTTGCCAAGAGCCTCAGCAATTGCACGAAGCGGAACAAAGGTTCTGTCGTTGATAAGCTGTGCTGCTACATCCAAGGGCTTGCTCATACCATCAACAGCCATTGTTGCAGAGCCAATTTTAAGAGTTATATTCTTGCTGTCCTTATTAATTGTAACTGTCTGTGTAGCACCGTCCCAAAGAACTTCTGCACCGAAGCCTTCGGAAATTACACGAACAGGAACAAGAGTTCTGCTATCTACAATTACGGGTGTAACAGACGCATTGTTTGCGTCAATCTGTGTAACATTGCTGCCCTTGAATACGTAGGGAGAGCCAATCTTCAATCCTACCATGTTAACCATTCTTCTCTGGAGATAGGGATAGAAGTAACCCTGCATACCGCCTACATATTTAGCCATTTCACAGCCTGCAAGAAGTGTTGCACCTACTGCAAAGTCCTGTGTGTTATCGTATACGGCTGCTTTACCTGCTTCGCCGCCAACCCACTGTACGTAGCCAACTTTACCGTTAGGCTGAATAGCTACATCAGTAAGATACTTCCAGCCGGCTAAGGCTGTATCGAGGTATTCAGCTTCACTAAGAACGCCTGCGTTGATACCCCAAAGGAAGCCATATGTGAAGAAGGCTGTACCGCTTGTTTCGTAGCCGTAGGGGTTATAGCCCGGGTCACAGCTGTAGTTGTGTGCTAAGATTGACTGTGTCCAGAAGCCGTTACCCTTATCGTCAAACTTCTGGTATTCCTTAAGTGTTTTTGCCATACCCAGATATGCGTCCATAAATTCCTGGCGGTATTCCCAATCGTCGGGTGTTTCCTGCAAAACCTTTGCCAATGCTGCAAATACCCAGCCGTTACCTCTTGCCCAGAAGTTCTTTGTTGTTTCGTTTCCGGGAATGGGGTTTAAGGGATAAACATATCTTGCATCACGGAAGAACAGGTACTTATAGTCGTTTTCATCAGAGAACTGTGCGCCCTGGTTAAGGCGTGCTGTAGACTCATATCCCGCTTCACTTGTGGGGATACCGTTGGGGCCGTCGTACATAAGCTCACGTGCATAGTTGTAGTATTCATAGAGCTTATCAAGATAAAGGGGATTACCTGTTGTGTTATAAAGCTTTACCATTGTGGGCATTACCATGTAAAGTGCGTCTGCCCACCACCAGAACTCGTCCTCGGACTTGCTCATCTGGTATTCCATAACGCTTGTAGCTCTTTCGATTTTGCTTGTGCTCTTGTTTTCGTCAAGATTGTAAAGGTCAGCATAGGTCTGGAAGCAGGTCTGCCAGTCACCAAAGAGAACTGCCTTGGAGTTTGTGTCATGGCTGTAGCCCCATGTCCACTCATTTGCCGGTGCATTGGAGGGGTGACCTGTCCAACGGTTACGGTTTGCCCATCTTTCGGAATATTCCTTGTATTCTTCGATACCTGTAAGGAAATATGCCTCCATGTTACCTGTGTTGTAAGCACCTCTTTCCCAGAAGGCGGAGCCTACATTGTTTCTGTTTGCTGTAATCCAGTAATCGTTAACAAGCTTTATTGTATCGATTACTTTGTCGTAAGCGGGCAATTCTGCCGCATTTACTGTTGCCGGCACTGCAATAAGCGAAGCTACAAGTGCAATTGCAAGTACCAATGAGATAAATTTTTTCATTGTTTTTCCTCCTTTTATTTAACGAGTATCAGACCATATCAGCAAGGTCCAATACCAAACGTTCGGTTTTTTCCCAGCCAAGGCAGGGGTCGGTAATGCTCTTACCATATACACCTTCCTCAACCTTCTGACTGCCGTCCTCAAGGTAGCTTTCAATCATAAGACCCTTGACAAATTTTTTCATGTCCTCATTTGCATTGCGGCTGTTCATGATTTCCTTTGCAATTCTTATCTGTTCAAGATACTTCTTTCCGGAGTTGGAATGGTTTGTATCGATAATAACGCCCATGTTTTCCACGTCCTTCTTCGCATACATTTCATGAAGGAGTGAAAGGTCCTCGTAGTGATAGTTGGGCAATGCATTACCATGCTTGTTCACATAGCCGCGCAAAATTGCAT
>JAFUJG010000036.1 GCA_017468215.1 Clostridia bacterium
ATCTGATAGGCGATAGCAGGCTTTTCGTCATATGCCTGACCTATACCGCCCAGGAAACGGTCGTTGTTGGAATACCATTTTGTTTCACCGTCAGCATCCACTTTAAAGGAGTACCACAAAAGACCGCCCTTTTCAGGCACCTTAATGGTGCACTCATAAACACGGGAGCCTGCCAGTGAAAAAATATAATGCATCTGATACTCAACCGTGTTCACATAAAGCGACACACGCTCGGGTATAAACATGGATGCAACACTTATACGCAATCTTACAGTAGAATCGGTTTTAACCGCACCTTTGGGAAAGCGGTAAAAGGATTTTCTGGAATTGTGTTCAAGATTCATAATTATCCTCCGATAATAGAAAAATACTCCATTTAAGTATAACAAAAAAGGCTTAAAAAGTCAACTTTTTGAGTTATATTTTACTGTCTTTTTCCATATTATAACCATGGAGTGAATTATATGCTTGATACTATAAAAAATTTTTTATGGAGCTATATGTTTGTGCCCTTGTTTTTAATTGCAGGCTTTGTGTGCATAATTGTAATAATTAAAAAACACGGAGCCGACAAGGGCAAAAGGGTCGAGGGAGAAGGCGATGTTTCACCTTTGCAGACCCTTTTTGTTAACCTTGCCTCCACAATAGGAACCGGCAACATAATCGGCGTTTCGCTGGCAATAGCTGCAGGTGGTGCAGGTGCGGTTTTCTGGATGTGGGTTGCGGCGTTTTTCGGGATGGCTGTGTCCTACTGCGAAAACGCTTTAGGAATAAAGTTTAAAAGCCGTCACCCTGTGGGGTATATGCCTGCTTTGTTGTCAAAGGTGTTTGCCTTTTTATGCATTTTAACAAGCATCGGTATAGGCAATATGATACAGTCAAATTCAGCAGCAGGTGCACTTAATACAGGGTTTGCTCTGCCCGAATGGGTAACAGGTGCAATTTTTTGCGTAACGGTTTATATGATAATAAAGGGTGGCTTAAAGGGCATTGTAAAATTTACTGATTTTTTCGTGCCGATAATGGGCGTATTTTATATTGTGGCGGCACTTTTTGTTATATTTATGAACTTTAGTGCGGTGCCCGGAGTTTTTAAGCACATATTTACGGAAGCCTTTTCACTAAGAGCAATAAGCGGCGGTGCATTGGCAACAGGAATTGCCCGAGGGGTTATGAGCGGCGAAGCAGGCGTGGGAAGCACGGTAATACTATCCTCACGGTCAAATGCAAAAAGCCCGCACGCACAGGGGCTTGTGGGGGCAACGGCAATATTTGTGGATACTATTGTAATATGCACCCTTACGGCGTTAGCAATACTTTCGTCAAACTCCGCAAGCACTCAGGGAGCATTTTATCAGACCTTGGGCAAGGCAGGCGGAGGAATACTTGACCTTGCAATTACGTTTTTCGGCTTTACAACAATTATCGGATGGTCGTTTTTCGGGTTGGAGTGTACAGGGTATCTGTTCGGCGAAAAAAGCAAGGAAATTTACAAGGTTATTTATTCCTTAATGACCTTTGTGGGAGCAGTAGCACAGCTTGAACTGGTATGGGGCGTGGGAGATATTTCCTGTGCGTTAATGGCTCTGCCAAACCTTTTGTGCGTAATATTTTTGGCAAGAAAAATAAAAACCGTGTAGACTACACGGTTTTTTTATTACAGGAAAGTGTTATTACGCCTGTGGAAGGATACCGAAAGCACTATGCCCACGGCAATCATGCTTGTTATCATGTTGGAGCCGCCATAGCTTATGAAGGGAAGGGGAATACCTGTAATAGGTAAAAGATTTATGCACATGCCGATGTTTTCCACCACATGGAAGAAAAGCATTGCACCTGCGCCCACACAAAGCATTTCACCAAAGGTATCCCTTGCACGGTGTGCGTTGATAAACATACGGAAAATAATAAAGAAA
>JAFUJG010000366.1 GCA_017468215.1 Clostridia bacterium
AGGCTGCCCTGAACGCTTGTTACCACAAAAACGTTTATCCTGCCCTTTTCCATAGCAAAACCCTGAGGAACAGCAATATTTACCCACACACGGTTGTCGCCTTCTTCAAGGGCCTGGGCGTTTATCGTTTTAAAATCGGCACATAAGAACTCACCGCTTTCGCCATAAAAGGTTACAACAACAGCTGCCGCATCCTTATAGGCAGAGTAGTTCTTTCTTAACGCAATCTGTGTGATGGTGGTCTTTTTATCGTTCATGCCAACGCCTGTTACGGTAAATATGTCGCCCGAGGTTATCTTAACCTTTTTTTCGGCAGTAAGGGACGATATCCTGCTTGTTACCTTAACCGTCACCTCACAAGAGGGTGTAAGTGGGTCTGTTGTAAGAGTGCCGTTTGCATCTATTGCAATTTTTTCCTCATCAACGCCTGCAATTTCAAATACAATGTCGTCCTTATTAACGCCGTGCATTTCAAGCTCGTTGTAAAACACCTTAGGGATAAACTGCACGCTCTGACCCGACACCACGCTTTCTGTGTCGCTTGTTAACTCTAATCGGGTGGGTGCAGGGGTGTGTGCTGCTAAGTTGTCAATATCACAGCCGCCGAACACATTAATATAATGGGTTGCGGCGTTGTTTCGAAGGTTAACGTTATTGAAAACCTTTTTATTAACCCTTGCTCCGTTTTCATATTCCTCAAGGATAATGTGTCCGTAGGTTACTCTGTTTGCATCCTTGTTTGTTCTGCCCAAAAAGGTAAAGTGATACCATTTGTCCAAATCAATGGTGCAAAGCTTTGTAAAGTTATTTGAGCCTGTCTGCAAAGCAAGCTGACCGTCCTTTATGCGTATACAGCTGTTCCATTTGCCCTTTTTCATAAAGGAAAACCCACAGCCCTCGTTATTAAAGCGTATATCCAGCTCGTACAAAAAATCGGATGAGGTTTCGTAGGGCAAATATCCTATATCAACCCCTTCGCTGCAGCGGTAAAACTTTGTTCCGTCCCAGCTTGGCTCCATAACGCTTACATTTGCGTATTCCTCCTCGCACTTATTTTCCATCAAAAGCACGTCCTCGGCACTTGCCGTAACACAAAGGGCAGAAATCAGTACAACGCACAATATAAATATAGCTTTTTTCATTATTCCGCCTCCTTATATGTAATAACCAGAACTTTTTCTTCCACGTTAAGCTCGCAGTCCACATTCTTTATATATCCCAGTAAGGTAGCAATGTCACAGCTTATATGACCGTGAGAGTTTATATAAACCTCTGCGTTCATAAGGTTTTTCTCACTGCCCGAATTTATAAAGAGTGTTGTAGAGCCATTAACTGCCTCAACATTGGTGCAGCCGTCCACAAGTCCGCCTGTAATGTTAACCCTTAAGGTATTGCCGTCGCAATAGGCGGGGATTTCGTCTGTCCACTCATAAGGTATGTAGGCTCCCGCCTTAACCAATGCGTCCAGCACAGGGATAATGGGGCACACAACGCCTGTTGTACTGTCGGGGCGATATGCACTCTCGGAAAATTCAACCGCTTCACCATTAACGGTTACGGTGTAAACGTCCTGCAGCTTTACTTCTTCGTTTGCGGTAAATATGCTTTCACCATTAACCTCAAATTTGCCCGACAACGGCTTAAGAGCAATAATCCTCTCGGGCTCAATAACCTTAACCTCGCCCTGCTTGTAGCTTCGCTGCATAACGGTTGTAAGACCGCCCGAGGTTTCAAGAGCTGTGGACTTTATGCTTCTTGTGGTGGGCATCATGCCTTCAACCGTTGCGGTAAGGGTTATGGTGCCTTCCTTTCGGGTGCTTTTAACAAAAACTCTGTTCACACCGCACTCAGCATAAACAAAATCCTTGCCTATTTCGTTAACGCCATTCCAGCCATAATTTGCAACCGCATCGCCCTCGCCTGAGTTGTAGCCGCCCAAAAGCACGCCCTCGCCGTTAACCTCAAGGTTTATTCTGTCGTAAGAAAGAGGGCACACGTTGCCGTTTTTATCTACGATTTCTATATCAAAGTACATTACGTCGCTGCCGTCGGCAATAAGTCCGTCGGGGCCTGTTACAGGTGTTATGCGGATAGCTTCCTTTTCATAGGCGGTGGCAATTTCGTCATGGCACACAACCTCGCCCTTTTTGTTATAGCCAACAGCTTCCACCTTGCCCCATACGGTTACATCCACATTGTCAAAATAGTAAATAAATTCGCTCCTTGGCTCACTGCAAATACCTACGCTTTTGCCGTTTACTAAAAGCTCAACAGATGCTACCTTGTCGCTGCCTATAACATAAACCGTTTTGCTCTTGGGGTTACGCTGAGCCTTCTCCCCTGTGGCAACATAGCTGTCGCCAACCTTTTCTTTAACATTGTACCAGTAGTTATCCTCGTTAAATTCAGGATAGCTCCAATGACCGATAATGTTTATCACAGGCTCGGTTGCCTGCATTGCCTGATATGCGTAAAACGCCTGCTTTTTTATTCTCACAGGGTCAACCTTGCCCGAGGTGCGGCAGTTTTCACTGCCCGAGTTTCTTACATGCTGGTTGGAGTCTGACCATACAAGAGCCGCCGCAGCACTGTAATAATCCTTGCCCGAGCTGCCGCCCACACGGTCACGGTAAAACTCCGTATAGCCATACACGTTACTTATTGCAAAATCCTCGCTGGTTAAATCGTGCACATCAAAGCCGTCCTTTTTCTTTGCACCGGGGCCTAACCACTTGTTGTTATAGTCGTAATCCGGAGGCGAAAAATCGTCCCATACACGCCTTGGCGCTTCCTCACGGGCGTATTCGGTTTCAACAATGGGTATAAACTTGCCTATTGCCGCCATGGAGCCCTTTGCCCCTGCCGCATGACGGTTGAGCATTGTTCCTGCAAACTCAGCCTCATAAATCTGCTCTGTGCTGCTTATGGTTCTGCAGCCCGAGAAGCGGTCGGTGTAGGGGTCAAGCTTTGTCTCCAATTCGCCCATTTCCTTTAAGTGCTCGCTACTTATCTGGTTGTTACCCGACTCCCAGAAAAGCACAGATGGCGAATTGCGGAAATAAACCATAGCGTCACGCATTGCCTCAACTCGCATGTCCCAGGTTCTTCCTCCCACATCGCCTTCCTTGTCGCCTGCAGGGCATACCGACACAACGCCGTACTTATCGCCCGAGCGGATGGCGTTTGGCTTTGGTGCAACGTGCATCCAACGGATAAAGTTTGCGTTGGATTCCTTCACAAGCTGCATGTCAATATCCGTGAGCCAATCGTTTGCAACACCAATAACCGCCCATTCGTTGGTAGCTCTCTGGGCGTAGCCTGTAAGCCACACATTTCTTTCGTTAATCTGCAAGCCACCGTTTTCAATGTCATAGGTGACCTTTCTGAAGCCTGTTGTAATCTTATTTACATCAATGATTTTTCCGTTTTCCTCAATGGAGGTGTACACGTCGTAAAGATGGGGGCTGTCCACATTCCAGAAGTTAATCCCCTCA
This sequence comes from Clostridia bacterium, assembly GCA_017468215.1. Classification (GTDB taxonomy): domain Bacteria; phylum Bacillota; class Clostridia; order UMGS1883; family UMGS1883; genus RGIG1927. Next base: position 3,495 of record JAFUJG010000366.1, read on the forward strand.
ACCACTGCACTGTTTGTAATGTAGGTTACATCAACTGTGTCTGTGGGGGTGGGTGCAGGGTTTTCATCGTAGGCATCGAAGGGCACAACCGTTTTAAAGGTTACATTGCTGTCTGCTGCAGCCTTTACAACGCCGTCGGTTTCAAAGCATGCCACCAAATTACCCTTTGTGTCAACCACATGTGTTTTAACAGTAACGCTGCGCTCAATTCCGCTTTCATTTCGTATTTCGGCTTTAACGTTTATTTTAGCCTTATGGCCTGCAATGTCAAAGTCGGTAGCATAAACGTAGTTGCCTGTTGTTTTCATATTGCTGTACAAGGGCAAGGTCTGATAAAGAGTAGGCTTAACGTAAAGGTTTACGTTGCCTGTAATACCGCCCTGTACCTCGTTAAAGTCCTTAGTGTTCCACTGGTAGCCCCAGCCTGTGTTGGTGCCCATCTCGTCGCCGGGCCTTGTTTCGCTCACAACAAAGCTGGTGCCTCTGCCTGCGGTGTTATCCGTTGCAACACAGATAAGGTTATCGCCCGCATGTATGTAAGGTGTAATGTCAAAGCCGATAGCTGTAACGCCTGCCTCGTAATAGCCTGCCACAGTGCCGTTTACATACAGATAAACCGTCTGCCTTACGGCTTCAAATTCTAAAATAAACTTTTTGCCAACCTGCTCGGGGGCAATTGTAATAACCTTTCTGTAAAAAGAAAAGCCACGGTACAACCCTGCCTCACCTGCATCAACACCAAGTCCGTCAAAGGAATCGATGGCATTTATGGCATGGGGCACGCTGACTACCTCCCAGTCAGAATCGTCATACCCTACCTCATAAAAATATTTTCCGTCCTTTTTTTCGCTTTCGATAGCATCCTTTAAAGGCACGGCAACCTTTGGACGCTTGTATCTCCAGTCAATATTTACGTTGTATGTTACATTTTCGCCCACAGGAGGGGTAAATTCACCTTGAGCAAAAAGTGCAAAAGGCAACAAATGCAACATAAAGACAATTGTAAGCATACAAGATAAAACCTTTTTCATTTTGTCTCCGCCTTTCAAAATATAGTATCTTATCATAATTGTACCATATTGCCCCAATATAACAAAGAGCAATATTTGCTTTTTTACATTGCAAATATTGCTCTCATTGTTTATTTTTGAGCCACCGGGGACAGACCTCACTATCTCACATCATATGCTTCTGAACCCACGTCCTATAATTTCGCTTGTAGTTGTTATAATGATAAACGCACTGGGGTCAATCCGCTTTATATGAAGCCTCAGCTTAATAGCTTCTATTCGCTTGCAAACGGTATGTATCATAACCTTGCCTGTGTGGCTGTAGCCGCCTGTAGCATCGGTTATGGTGCAGGAATGGTGAAGCTCGGCAGTTATGTACTCGTTTATCATGTCACTCTTATCGGTTATAACCACAAAGTATTTGCAGCTGTTTATGTTATCGATAATGCTGTCTACCAAAAACGCCTTTGCAAATAACCCGGCCATGGAGAAAAGCCCCGCCTCCACGCTGAACACCACAAAGGTAGATGCGGCAACGAAAAAGTCAACAACCAAAAGTGCCTTTCCCACATCAAGCCTTGTGTATTTTTTAAGTATCAACGCCGCAATATCAGTACCGCCGCTGGAGGCTCCCACATTAAAAATAATGGCAGAGCCAAAGGCAGTGAGTAACATTGCGTAAACCAATTCCAGAAGGGGCTGGTCGGTAAGAGGACCATTCATGGGCACAACAAATTCCAGCACATATGTCAGAACGGAAAAAAGCAAGCTGCAGAAAACCGTTCTTACACCGTTTTGCTTGCCTAAAAAGGCAAAGCCCAGCAAAAGCAGCACTATATTTATAATCATAATCCAGCTACCTGCCGAAACATGGGGCGTTATTTTGCCCAGTATGGTGCCAATGCCGCTTACCCCGCCGGTAGCAAAGCCGTTGGGTATTTTAAAAAAGTAAACCCCCACCGTAAGCATAAGCGTACCGACTATTATGAAAAAATAATCACGTATTTCCTTCTTCACTCTGTCCTTCACGCCATCACCTCATATCACCGCTGCACTACAGTGCAACAATCAAATTCCGCCTGCGGAATTTCTTCCTTCACTATTCACACCGCTAAAAGTGCTTGATTGCATTTGCAGAGCAATTTCAGATGCAGAATGGGCAAAACTTACCGACGGTGTACAAAAAAGTACTCCGAGGAAAATTTGGCTCATAGCGTAGCGGTCTGCGCTGAAAGGGCCTGCAAATTATCTTACCATTTCGTCCTGGTGTCCTGTTGCCTTGTGCGACTTTATGATAGAATCAATTTCGTCAATACTCGATACGCTCATATCGCCGCTAACAGTGTTTTTAACAGCACTTAACGCATTGCCGTAGCTCATGGCCTTCTCAATATCACCTGTTTTAAGTATGCCGTAAAGCACGCCTGCAACGTATGCGTCACCGCTGCCCACACGGTCAATAACCTCAATGTTCATATAATGAGGCTCCTCATAAAACTTTCCGTTGTAATAAATTCTCGAGCCGAAGTTATGCTTTGTGGGGCTTATAACCTCTCTGCGTGTTGTTGCAACAATTTTGCAGCCGTAGGTATCCGCATAGCCCTTCATGATTTCGTCAAGGGTGCCTGTACGCTGAAGCATTCGCCTGCTGGTTTCTTCACTTACAAACAAAATATCAACATAAGGGAAGATAGACTCAACCACCTTTTTTGCTTCCTCCTCGCTCCAGAGTGCCGCACGGTAGTTAACGTCAAAGCTTATAGCTACCCCTGCCATTTTCATTCTTCTAATCATTTCAAGGGCAGTTTCTCTTAAATAAGGGTCAAGCGCAAGGGAAATTGAGCTGATATGAAACATTCTCGTTCTGTCATAAATCTCATAAGGTATTTCGCTAAGCTTCAAGGAGCATACCGATGCGTTTGCTCTGTCGTACACAACAGCACTCTTTCTGGGGTAAACACCGCTTTCGTAGTAGTAAATACCCAGTCTCTTTGTGTCACTCTCGTCCCATGCAACATAGTCGTCGCTTACGTTGCCGTAGCGGATGCGTCGTGCAATAAAGTGACCCAGCTTGTTTTTGGGGAGCTTTGTAACAATAGCCGAGCGGATGCCTAAGTTTGCCGCACCTGAAGCAACGTTAAACTCGCTGCCGCCGCAGTTTTTTTCAAAAACCTCGCTCTGGGAAATTTTTTCCTTATCGGGAGGAGACAACCTGAGCATTACCTCGCCAAAGCCAATAAGGTCAAAATCCGCACTTTTTTTAATAAAATCCATACCTTTCCCTCCTGTAAATTTTTTCTTATTAATATTTTATCACACATTTTTTCACATTACAAGTAATTATAAAGCAAAGAAAAAGCCACTGGGGACAGACCCCACTGGCTTCTATTTGTAATATTCAACTGCTTTTTTCAAATTCACCTTGTTTGCACCGCCCGAAACCGCCACCGCAAAATACTTTGCCGACTCCTCATCGTTTCCCTCGCAAGCATACATAATTGCCAGAAGCGATGCCGCCTGATAGGTTTTGGAGTTAATCTCCAAGGCTTTTTTTGCATTTGTAATCGCCTCGTCCCAATCCCCTGTATCAAATTGCAATGACGCTAAATTATTGTATATAATCGGATTATTTGGATTTAACTGCAATGCTTTTTGATAGCACTCAACAGCCCTATCCTCCTCTTGATAAACAGTTTGCAATAAATGTCCCATATTTAAGTAAACAGTATCGTTTGCCTCCACACGGTCAATAAGCTCGTTGTATGTATTGTATGCGTCTTGTACATGTCCCATATCAGTATAGCAAAGACCCATAAACAAGCCTACCGCACAGCAATCTTCCCAGCAGTCGCACTCATTTTTAAGCTTCTTCAATATCTTTAACGACTTTTTATACTTGTTTTCATCATAGAAACGAGTAGCCTCCAAAAGTCGCTTTTTCTTCTTAGGCTCATAAAAAAAAGCATTTTCAAGCTCTTTCTTATAGTGGTTTTCATAAAAGGATAACGACCTTCTTCTGCTCCCCTGCCCTGTTGCAACCTTTACAATAACCGCCGCAAAGGATATAGCCACAACTATCATTCTCGGGATTTCTTCTCTTATTTCCTCATCGCCTGTGACAATACCGTAAACGGATACTCCCATCGCCAAAAGGAAAACAACAATTAATGTAATTATCTTAGCCTTTGCACTCATAATAACACCTCGGAATTTACTGATTATTTTTTGCCGTATTAACAGAAGCAATCAAAATTCTGCGAATTGTCCCACACAATTTAATTATATCAACAGCTAAATTCATTGAT
>JAFUJG010000367.1 GCA_017468215.1 Clostridia bacterium
GCATATTTAAGGCTTTTTAAGGAGCACTCCTCCACCCGGCATCCAAGAGTGCGGAAGTTTTCGGCAGCTGTTTTTATTGCAGTTTTTACAGCAGTTGTTCCATAATCTGCATACTCCCTTGGTACACCTATCCGTAAACCTTTTATATTTTCACTTAAATTGTCGGCATAGTTTTCCTTTACTCTTTTTGAGCTTGTAGCATCGTGCATGTCACCGCCTGCAATTGCATCCAGCAATATGGCACAGTCCTTTGCGGATTTTGCCATGGGACCTATAACATCAAGGCTTGATGCAAAGGCGATAAGTCCATACCGTGAAACAAGCGAATAGGAAGGCTTTAACCCATACACTCCGCAAAAGGCTGCGGGCTGGCGGATACTGCCTCCTGTATCGGTTCCTAAGGCACCAAATGCCATATTGCTTTTAACGCTTACACCGCTGCCTCCCGAGGAGCCTCCGGGCACAAAAAGCTCATTTATCGGATTTGTAGCTTGTCCGTATGCGCTGAACTTACCCTCTGACCCCATGCCGAACTCGTCCATATTTGTTTTGCCTGTTATAACCACACCATGAGCGAGCAGTCTGTCTACAACAGTAGCATTATATGTCGGAACAAAGTTTTCAAGCATTCTGCTTGCAGCTGTGGTGCGGATATTTTTTGTGCAGATATTGTCCTTTATGGCAACAGGTATGCCCCACAAGGGCGACTCTGTTCTGTTTCTCTGTACTCTCAGTGCATTTTCTTCGCCGTTACAAATGGTTATATATGCACGGTTAAGGCTATTTTTTTCGTCAATATTTTTTTGCACATATCTCCAAATCTCAACAGGCGATATTTTATTATGCTTCAAAAGCTCTGCAGCTTCAAAAATTTTCATATTATTCCACCACCGTTTCGGGCACAGTAAAATAGCCATCCTCAAAGGAGGGAATATTTTTTTCAATGTGTGCTGTTTCCGCACACGCTTTAGCCTTATCCTCACGAAGATATGCTTCTTCACACACAGTGGGCTCCTCGCCCTCAAGTTCCAGAAGCACACTTGCAATTTTTTCAAGCTTTTCCAATCCGTCACTGAGCCTTACGGCATCGTCGGCACGTAATTCTGCAAATTTTGCCAATTTTTCCATTAAACAGTCCACCTAAAAGCATATTTTTGTATTTACACAATAATATTTTCTCCATTTTAACATTTTTACGCTATTTTTTCAATGTATTTTTTTAAATAAAAATAAGACACACTTCCTTACGGAGTGTGCCTTAAATAATCTTATTATTCGTTAATATATATTCTGGGTACACGGTCGCTTATTTTACAAACCGTTTCGTAGTTGATTGTGCCTTCGATGGCTGCAATTTAGTCTGCGGTAACCATCTCGTCGATAAGGCTTACCTCGTCGCCCACCTTAACATTTGGTATATGGGTTACATCCACCATAAACTGATCCATGCAAACCCTGCCTGTAATAGGTGCATAGCAGCCGTTAATAACAACCCTGCCCTTGTTCGACAATGCTCTGGGATAACCGTCGGCATAGCCTACCGGGATTGTGGCAATAACCCTTTCGCTGTCGGTAACATAGGTCCTGCCGTAGCTTATGGGCACCCCTGCAGGTACCTTTTTTACATAAACAACATGGGTTTTCAGCTTAAGTGCAGGAATAATATCAATATCGCCTACATCCTGAGAGGGCTTTAATCCGTATGTTATAATACCGCTTCTGACAATGTCAAGACCAAATGCCGGCATATCCACAATTGCTGCACTGTTTGCCACATGCTTTGTGGGTATGTAAACGCCTTCGTTCTCGAGCTTTTTTACAAAGTCGGTAAAAAGAGTAAACTGCTCATGAGAAAATGACTTATCCTTTTCGTCTGCAGTTGAAAAGTGAGTAAATATACCCTCAATTTTTATGCCTTCAAGCTGAGAAATCCTTTTGATGATTTCAACGCTTTCATCGTTTGGTACAAAGCCTATCCTGCCCATGCCCGTGTCAATGGCAATATGTGCCTTACCGCCTGCTTTTGCAAGCAAAACAGCACTTTCGTAGTCAAAAAGGGTTTGTTCTATGTCGTATTTTACTAAATCTGCAAAATATTCGGGCGAAACATAGCCTAAAATGAGGATGGGGTTTTTAATGCCGTCCTCACGAAGGCGGATTGCTTCTTCTATGGTTGCAACGGCAAAGTAATCAGCAATATCCATTGTTGCTTTTGCAACACGTGCTGCACCGTGACCGTAGGCGTTAGCCTTGATAACAACCAGCAGCTTTTTCCCCACGTGCTCTTTTATATTTATTAGGTTATGTCTTATTGCGCCAAGGTCAACCTCGGCATATACTCTCTGATATTTCAAATCAATAACCTGCCTTCAAAAATTACACAAATATTATAATACTAAGTATACATTTTTTCAAGCCTTTATGAAAATTTATTATTTTAAATGAAAAAGCATCCGCATGTGCGGATGCTTTTTTTAAAACATAACAGTGTCTTTGATTTCTTTTATACATTCGGAGCAGATAAACTTGTCCTTAAACTTGGAGAGAACACCCTCTTTGCCGCAGAAGGAGCAGCCCGTAGTGAATTTTTTAAGAATAATCTTATCTCCGTCAACATATATCTCAAGTAAATCCTTATTATCCTCAATATCAAGCATAGTTCTTAATTCCTTGGGAATAACAACACGACCAAGCTGGTCAACCTTTCTCATAACACCGGTCGACTTAGCTGTCTCTGCCTTTTTTGCCATAAAAACACGTCCTTTCCTAACTTTGACTTAACTATAGCATTGCAATTTTTAAAAGTCAACCAAATTCCGACGAATTAATACTTCATTTTACATTTTGTTACAAGTTGTTTTCAATTTATTCATATTCTCGGGAGGGATTACAATTTTAACCTATATCTGGAGCTTTATGATTGTTACAGGCATAATCTATACCTCATTTACAAGTGGCGGCGACAATGCTGTGCTGTTTTTAACAAGCGGAATTGAAAAGGCTTTTGAGCTTATCCTCACCCTTGCACCAATTATGTGCTTTTGGTCGGGCATCATGAGAATTGCCGAGGAGTGCGGAATAACAAATATTATCTCAAAGCTTCTTTCACCGCTGACTACGCTGCTTTTTGGAAAAGAGTACAAAAACACGGCTGCAGTGAAAAAAATAAGCATGAATATGTCGGCAAATATGCTCGGCATGGGAAATGCTGCAACTCCCTTGGGGCTTGATGCCATGCAGGAGCTTGATAGAATTAATCCCAATCCTTCCGTTGCCAGCAATATAATGTGTATGTTTATAATAATAAATACTGCTTCCATACAGCTTATACCAACCTCTGTGATTGCACTGCGGGCACAGTACGGCTCGGTTGCACCCTCGAGCATTGTTCTGCCCACACTTATTACAACCCTCTGTGCTTTTACCGTGGGTACTGCAAGTGCAAAAATCATGCAAAGGACCTCACGCCATGAATGAAATTGCAAGCTATTCAATCCCGGTATTTATAATTTTGGTGCTTATATTTGCACTTTTTAAAAGGGTAAATATATGGAACGCCTTTACTTTAGGCGGTAAAAACGGTTTAAAATGTGCCTTTGATATTCTGCCCTCGCTGGTAGGTCTTGTGGTGGCTATTGAGCTTTTAAGTCAGTCGGGTGCATTGACTGCGTTTTCCAATTTTGCATCCCCTGTCACACGCCTTATAGGTATTCCTCAGGAAATATTGCCACTTTCTCTTATGCGCAGTATTTCGGGAAGCGGCTCAATGGCGGTGTTTCAGAACATTTTGTCCAATCATCCTCCCGACGGATACATAGCACGCTGTGCCTCGGTTATAATGGGAAGCACCGAAA
>JAFUJG010000368.1 GCA_017468215.1 Clostridia bacterium
GGGACAAGATAGATGTGGACTTTTTATCTGCACGAGGGATAGCAGTTCCCGAGGATTATGCACGTGCAATAAGCACCATGACAGGGGAGGAGTGTGCAAAGTATACCATTGCACGCTTTAACCTTTCGGATACTGTAAAGGGTCTTATGGACGAGTGGGACGAAAGAGCTCTTTTCGAATATGCAAATAACCTTAGTCTTAAATGCGGTGCAAAGGAATATATAAAAAGGCTGAAGGAGCGAGGGGTTAAAATTGCTCTTGCAACCTCCTCCTCAAAAACCTTGTACACAGCAGCAATGAAGCATACAATGGTGTATGATTGTTTCGATGCGTTCATATCTACCGACGAAACAGGCATCAGCAAGCGTGACCCTCATGTTTATGTTTATGCCGCAGACATGCTGGGGCTTGACATAAAGGACTGCGTAATTTTTGAAGACGTTCCCACAGCGGTTAAAACCGCAAAAAGCACAGGTGCAAGTGTTGTGTGCATGTGGGATGAACGCTGGGATGCCTTTAAAGCTGAAATGAAGCTCGTTGCGGATAAATACATTTATTCATTTGACGAAATGCTGTAGGGGAAGATGCCCACATCGTCCCGCTAAAAACGGAGTTATGAACGATTTACCAAAACAAAAAAGGAGTGATTTTATGAAAAAGTTGGTATCGGTACTGTTAGCAGTTATTATGGTGGTGTCTTTCTTGCCTGTATTGGCAGAGGAGCTTGATACCCAAGTGCTTTTAGAGGTAAAATCAAGGGTTGATATTCCTTCAGAGCTTACCGAGTTTTCCTACGGTGAAAGCACCTATGACAATGTTTTAAGGTATGATTTTTTCTGGAATGACAAGGACCACAAAAAAGAAATCTATATCACAAGCGATTCCAAGGGCAGAATAGTAAGCTACAACCGCTACGAAAGCATGGATTATTCCTCAGACAGAAGCCTTATCGGCTATAATAGCCAGGACGCACAAACACTTGCTGAGGCATTTGTAAAAAAAGCCTTTGCAGAGTTTTTTGCAAGCAGCACAGACACACTTGTGCTCGATACAAAAAAAACAACAAGCTCCTACTCAGGCCGATACAAAACCTTTTCCTTTACTTTTAACAGAGTGTACAATTCCGAAAAGGCAGAATCAAACTTTGTCAGCGTAAGAGTAAGAGCCACAAAGGATACAATTTATGTGCAAAGCGTTAACGCATCCTTGGATGACGAGTTTGATGTGCTCAGCGAAACTTTAGTTAATACAGGTGAGGCAGAATATATTAAACAGTTTCCCATAAAGCTTTATTATGCAACAGATTATTACTCTGAAAACGGCGGCGTTACACTTTTTTACACAATGGATAAAGGCTTTGTATCACGTGCAGACGGCAGTGTGGTTACCAAAAAGCATTTTGACCGCTACGCCGAGTACGGAGCCGAGGATTCTGTAATGACAGAGTCCACAGCAGGTGGAGCAGCAAACAAAAACACAGCTCTCACCCCCGAGGAGAAAAAGGCTCTGGAGGAAAACGAAAGCCTTGTGAAGGCCGAAACTGTTGCAGCAATGCTCTCGTCCATTGAAATACTGGGCATTGACAGTGATATGAAGATTGCTTCCACAAACATTAATAAATACGAAGAAAAGTATTATGTCCGTTTCACCTTAAAGAACGACACAAAAACAACAAATGTAACCTACATGGGCAAAACAGGCGAGGTTACAAGCATTTATACATATTTTTCAACAGCAAAAGCAAAGGATGAAGCTGCAAGAGAATACACCACGCCCACAGGCAGTATCGAAGCCTTTGTCCGTACACTCTCAAGTAGCAAAATTGACGAAACAAAAAAGCAGTATTCAACTTCTGCAGACAATGACTATGCAGAGCTGACAGCAGTAAGGCTTGTTAACAACGTGGAATACCCCGAAAACTCAATCAATGTTACATACGATTTTGAAAACAGCTTGGTAACCCGCTACAGCATCAGCTGGGATGAGGATGTTTCCTCCTTCCCAAAACCGGAGGAAGCAATAGGTATAAATAATGCGCAAGCTGTTATGTTTGATATCTCACCCTTGTACAACACCCTTGTAAAGACCGAGGACGGCTATGTGCACTGCGTGACAATACCTCAGAGCGTTACTCTGTATGCTATAAGCGGCACAAACCTTAACCACAAAACAGGTCAGAAGGTAAAATATACGGATATCGACTCTCACTGGGCGAAGAACGAGATTGAAGTTCTCTGGGAGCACGACATTTATCTTGAAGGCGATAAGTTCAAACCCGATGAAGCCGTCAACCAGGCTGACATGGTGCTTTTGTTCTCTGCTTGCCGTGATAGCGGAATTGTTCCCGTTTCATGGGCAAAGGGAAGGATATCTGCCTATGCCGCAGAGAACAAGTACGTAGAAAAAGCAGAGCCGGATAAGCTCATGACCCGCCGTGAAGCCTTTGAGGTTATGTGTAGCATGTTGGGCTACGGCGATGTTGCTGCCTTTGACATTTACAAATCAAGCTATACTGACCTTGAGAGGTGCGGCAGTGCTGAAATATTAAAGGCTATGGGTGTGCTCACAGGTGACACAGCTCGCCCGGATGATTACCTCACACGTGCGGAAGCGGCTGTTATGGTATACCGCTATTTATCAAGATAATACGTAATAGTGAATATAGAATAGGTCAGGAGGAACACCGAATCAAGATTGATTCGGTGTTCCTTTGTATAGTAGGGGATACATTTTTACTGGGGTCTGACCCCATTTGGTAAAAGCGGCGAAAACTTGACTTCTAATTACAGGAATGATAAAATGAATATGCGACATAAATCTGGTTTGTAAGTTTTAAGGGTGGAGGAATAAAAATGAAAAAGTTATTGAGTTTGCTACTGATATTTTGCATGGTAATTGGTGCTGTGCCAGCATTTGCAGAGGAAGCTGAACAATCAATACCGGAAACATGGCAGATTGTTTATGACTGGCGTAATAAAACAAGCCTCTTTTGGGCAGAGATTAACGGCGAAACTTGTACAATAA
>JAFUJG010000037.1 GCA_017468215.1 Clostridia bacterium
ATATGGCGGTGTAGCTCAGTTGGCTAGAGCAAACGGTTCATACCCGTTAGGTCGGTGGTTCAAGTCCACTCGCCGCTACCACCTTTGGCCCGATGGTCAAGCGGTTAAGACACCGCCCTTTCACGGCGGTATCGGGGGTTCGATTCCCCCTCGGGTCACCAAAACAAAAAGCACTTCTTATGAAGTGCTTTTTGTTTTGGTGAATGAAGCATGCTCTGCGAGCATATGAAGTCGCTTGCGCTAATGAAGTACCCTTCGGGCATGAAGAAAGAGGGGAGATGTGGCATGCTTTGCTTCATGTTTGTCTTCGACAAACACTTCATGCGAACGAAGTGAGCGCTTCATTTCAAAAATCTTTCAAAAAACCCTTGACAAATGTATGTTTATCCAGTATAATAACCAAGGTGTAAGAAAACAATATAATTATGGCCCGATGGTCAAGCGGTTAAGACACCGCCCTTTCACGGCGGTATCGGGGGTTCGATTCCCCCTCGGGTCACCAGAAAAGGCACTTCTTATGAAGTGCTTTTTTTCAATGAAATAAATCCCTTTGGGATTTGTGAAATTCACCTTACGGTGAATGAAATAGCTTCGCTATGAAATGCACTGCGGTGCATGGGGGATTTATTTTATTTCGCTGAAAGCGTTGGCTTTCAATTTCACAATTTACGAAGCAAATTATTTCATATTGAGAGATAGCGAGATATTTCATTAAAAACTATATACAAAAAAACGAGAGCATGGCTCTCGTTTTTTTTGTTATTTAATTATCACAATTGGCTTCAAACTGAAAATTGGTGAATATGGGTCATCCGGATCAGGATTGAAATTGAGTTCCTTGGGAACACAATAATATACACATTCAACAAATCTTTCAGTTTCCGTATTGTAGCGAAGGAACACATAGTTGGAATACTTTGCTGTGTTCTCAAAAGCATCCGTTGCACTGACCTTATTGTTTGTGCACGAAATAATTGGTTCGCCTGTTTCGCCATTAATTGCGATTCCCACCCTATAACATGCGGTACCTGTGCTCTCTGCCTTATACGCTATATTATTTGCAGCTGTGCCACATTTTAACGTAGAACCTTGTTTTGCGAACATTATAGAGACTATGTTCTGATATTTTTTTGAACCGTCAGAGGGGTTATAAATGCCATAATCAGCTTTAAATTCATCCTGGTCAATTGGCCAGCCTAAACTTGCCAAAAGCTCAATTGCGGCACAGTCGGCAGCTTTATCTGTGCCGATTAATACAACACTGCCGGGTACAACATCTGCAATTTTGTCGGATAAACCTAAAACTGCAACTTTGTCGGCAAGGTTGTAGCTTACTTCTTCTCCCGCTTTAAAACCTGTAATTGTTTCGTTTGTTATTGCTGAGACAATCATCACATTGTCTTCCTGGTTAAAGGTATAGGGGGCAAACTGGAATTCAGGTATTGGAGTGTCGCTCCCTTGAGCATACGCTCTGCCGTCTTTTATGTTATAGGGAGAGCAAATAGGGGCAAGGTCTTCCTTGTCCCAAATATAAACCGTGTATTCCGAAGCTTCGCTAACCTTTAACTCAACCAAACCGTCAATTCCTATGTCTTGGAATTTGACATCAACTAATAAACCTTCGCTAATACCCGCCACAAAAAACCTTCCATTTTCTGCATCTGTCAGCTGAGCATAGACAGTGTCGTCAACAATGCTCAAGCTGTCAATCTGTGCACCAAGTGCACAGATTGAAGCAGTAAATATCAGTGCTATGGCAGCCAGCAAGGCTACAATAAGCTTCTTGATTTTTAACATGTCTGATAATTAGTCAGCGATGATTTCGAAGCCTTCGCTTTCGTTATCGAAGCCGTCGTCACCAGCAGGGTCGCCACCGATATTATCGAGGTCGCTGTCAGCAAGAACATCTTCAAGAGTAAACAATTCAGATAATTCGGGAGTCATATACTTTTTCATTTACACTCACACCTTTCTGTAGTGATACACAATTATTCTAACACGTAGTTTTATAAATTGCAAGAGTATTTTTATAAAAAAATTAAAAAAACGCAGAAAATTTTAAATTTTCTGCGTTTTTAAGGGGTTTATTCAGCTGTAGGGTCTGTAAAATCGAAGGTTATTGAACCATCAGAGCTGGTTACGTTAGAAATATTTTCCGAGACAACGCTGTTGTTGTTATTGATACGGATAAATTCCTGCCAGTAATCCATAAGCTCAACCGGAGCAGTGAAGCCTTCTGTTAAGGGAGTAATAGTAATTGTATAAACATTACCGTTCTTGATGCAGGTTACATCAAAGAATACATCGCCGGAATAAGCGCCTGCACCCTCGGTACATACCGAAACACTGCCGTCCAGGAAAAGTGTAATACGTACACCAACCATGTTTACATATGCGTTAAGCACTGCATAAAGTCCGCCTGTTTCAGAAACGCTGTAATTGTCCTCTGAATTTTCAATTCCGTTGGTGCCGTTCTTCATAAGACCTACGGAAACCTGATAAATACTTCGTGTTATGGACTGAGTATTTCTAATGCGAGCAGTTGTACCATCGGAATATGTAACATCAACATAAGCTGTTGCAGTAAATTCACGGTTGAAGTTAGACTCTGCAAGGTTTGTTATTGCTACAGTAAAGATTGTATCGTCATCGTTCTGGAAGTCTTTTGCAGGAACGTCAGTAACACTGTCGCTTCCTTCTGCAGTGATTTCCATACCATAGGTGAACTTTTCGTCATCGACGTAGCTTCGGTCTATCTGTGCAATAAATCTCAAGCCGCTGTCAGATGCAATCTTGCCGTTTGCGTCTACTCCGTTACCGATTCTTACCTGTGCACCTGTTACAATAGATACGTTTACACCTGTTGTTGTGATAATATCTCCGTCAGATACTTCGAGTGTGCCAGCATTCACAAGCTTTGTTGTGTCGCCGGAGGTAACTGTGTAACCCATTACATTATCGGGGAGCTTTCCGTTTTCGCCAAGCTCGATTGTGCCTTCTGTGATAACTTCTTCGCCATCAAGAGAAACTGTAACATATTCAAAATCCTGAACTTCGCAAATTTTGAAATTGCCCACAGAAACCTGACCGTATTCGTGCGCCCAGCCAAGCTGGAACATAAAGTAACCGTCTGCTGTAGCTGTAGCTGTGGTGGAAATTGTTACCCATTCATCAGCTGTCGTAAGGTAACGGTTTCTGCCAATGGAGTTATCGAGCACCCATGTGAGTGTATTAATATCTCCGTTTGTGCCGGGAATTTTAGTTGCATAGTTATCACCGTTAACACTTACTGCTGTGAAGCCTACAACGTTGTTAACACTTGCAATGCTTGTTGCTTTTATGTCAAAGCTCATGTAATAGGTCTTGCCCTTTTCTGCCTTAAGGTAGCTGTTTACATCATTTGCATCCTTCATCCAGCTTGTGAGAACAAATGCCATGTAAGGCTCGCTTACGTCGCTCTTCCAAGGATATGCACCCCAGTCGGAAGAAGTCATTGTGCTTCTTGCAGGGGTTGTTACATAAGCATTTTCACTATCTGTTGCCGCTGTGTAGATAAAGTGTGAATCCGTAGTTGAACCTGCACCCTTACTCGAGTGAAGGTAAATGTCAGGACGGTTGCTAAGTGCCTGATGCTCGCCGTTTACATAACCACCTTGCCAGCCTGTGACGTAGGTGTAACCGTCTGCGGTTGTAGTTTCACTCATGTCACCGTTGTAAATGAGGTTTTCGCCGAGAGAGGAGGTTTTTCTGTATACTGCTGTAAGAGTAGAGTCTTCGCCTACAACGCAGGAAATATTTGACAAGGAAGTGTCAAGTGTGTAGACGCTGTTGTCCTTCTCGATTGTAGCGGGAGCAGGGTATGTATATGTGCCAAGTGTGGGACTAATAGAAACTATGACATCTTCTGTAAGTGTATTGCCGAGGATATCTTCAAAGGATACTGTGATAGTTTCTGCACTCTTGTAGTAAACCTCAATTACGTTGTCGCTCTTTGCTACAACAGCACTGAGCTTTGAAGCTTCAGCATCGATAAAGTAGGTTGCATCACCTGATGTAATTGTATCTTCTGCCTCGTAAAGGTAAACCTCACCTAAGTTGCCGGAGTCTGTTTCTGTGGAATAAAGCACGCCGTCACGGTATTCACGGATTGTAACGGTGGGATAACCTTCGGAGGAGGTCTGGTAGTTATAGGTTACTTCAAGATAGGGGCGGTTTGCCTCTGCTGCAGCTAATGCGTAATATTTAGCGGAGCCTGATTCACTAAGCATTGCCCAAGTGAATTTATAGTTGTCATTTGCGGCAAGGTACTGGGGGAAGTTTGTTGTAAACTGTACCCAGTTGTTTACAGCAACGTCTGATGCGCTACCGCTCCAACGGTAGCTGTAACCTGTGAAGCCTGCGCCGCTGCTTGTGCCGTGAGAGGGCATTTTAGAGGAGTCAAGAACAAAGGAAAGGTTACTTCTTGTCCATGTGCCGTAATCAAGGTAATAGAAGTGCATATTGCCTGCAGATGCATTTTCATACATCTTCATATTAAGTGTAACATTTGTAATTTCCTTATCTGCAAAATCAGAAAGGTCATAAGCCATGTAGGCGTTTCTGTTGTTCCAGCTAGAAAGAGCCGCCTGGATAATTGTTGTATTACTTGTGCCTTCGTTGCCGCTTGCATAAGAATAGAAACCATCCTTGTCGGGATAAACTTTAGCAACTGCGCCTGTAACAGATTCGCCTACGGCAGACGCAACTGCATAAATATAGTTGCCGCTCTTTGTGAATGAAACTTCTTCGCCGTTAAAGATAACGGTTGTTGCATTAGGTGCATAAATCTTGATTGCTGTTGCACTGTCACTGTCAGCCACGAGCTTTTCGCCGTTAATTGTAACTGTGCCGTTATCCATTGTAACGCCCATGGAAATGATTGTAGAGCCGGATTCAATCTTGCCTTCGATTTTCTTACCGTCGGCAATCATGTATTCGGTATCGGAAACATACGCCATCTTAGCGTCTGTTGTATACGAACCAAATGTACCGTTGGAGGAGGATGTGTTCTTTACATAATAATAGGAAGTTTTGCCATCGATTGTAATCTCGATTGCAGCCTTGCTTGTGTCGCTTGCGGCAAGGTCTGTTGCAGTAACAGCTGTGTCGATATTTGCCTTATCGGGGTAAAGCACTGTGTCGAACTTAACAGTTGTGCCACTCTTTTGGAAGGAAGCATATTCGCTTTCTGCCACTAAGCCATAGTCGGCACTGTGGTAACCCGACTTAATGGAAGCGGAATCAGCACTTGCTGCAGCCAATGTAATGTCGGGAGCATTGTAGAATGCCGTAGATGCCACGTTGCCGGAAACTGTTGCATTGGAGGAGGGCATAAAGTGCCAGTTCTGGCGGTAAGCCCGGCTACTGGAGCCTTCAACATAGTCGGTTACAATGCCAAAGCCGCTTCTTGAGAAGAATACGTTTCTTGTATGTGCAACGTCTGTATAACCGTTTTGTGTGCTTGTCGCAAAGTCGAATGTAGAATTAGAGTTTGCATAGGTCAGTGCATTTGCACTTGCAGCTGCACTGTGTGCACCTAATGTTAATCCGTCGGCCTCAATTGTATTGTGTGATGCGGCTGTACGGAGGGTGTCGTAAATAGAGTTTGTGGAAGAATAGCTGTAACGGCCGCTGTCAACCAGGAGGGGAGAGCCGTAAGCATACATAAGCACCTGGTTACTGTCGGGGTGATAGTGACCGTCAGCGGGGTTGTTTGTAAAGTTGATATAAACCGCTTCTTCGGGATTCCAGCTATTACGCATATAAGCGGAGTTTACTGTGTCATAGTAGCGTGTAAGATATTCGGCGCCCTTATCCTGACCGGATACATAGGAATTTATAACTGCATCCTTGCCTCCAAACACCTCATTGAGCATTTCAAAATAATGCATCTGGTCACGGTAGTTACTGTCACCTATGTTGGAGTCGTAGCCGTCGGGATAGTAGCTCTCTAACGCATTTCTTGTTGCATATTTAACTTTTTCACGGAAAACTGCACTCATGGGGTTGCCGCTCATGTCGGCAGCCTTTAAACAGTCGCCGAAAAGTTTAACGCACCATGCTGCGTAGGAAGGGCCTGCTTCTGTAAAGGAGTAATCGCTATTGTAGAGAAGGTCAAATGTGTATTCCACGTTGTATTCAACCTTGTCTCTCCATGTATCGTGTGTCGAAAATTCGGGAATATATTCCACTGCTTTAAAGAATCCTGCATTTGCAACAATTCTCCAGTTACTCCACCAATAGGAGCCGTTTGAGATATCCAATCCTGCAAGATAGTTGCAGTCGCCCCACATAAAGGAAAGGATATTGCAGAACTCATCAATACGAGTGTCGAACACATCTGTTTCCAGAAAAGCATCCACGATATCTACCCAACGGTTCAATCTTTCACCTGTCTCTAA
>JAFUJG010000038.1 GCA_017468215.1 Clostridia bacterium
AATACGCTTGCTACGCCCTCACAACGAGGCTATTCTACCACACCTAAAAAGATATGTCAACACATATATTTGTTTGATTTTTTTCAAAAAGTATTGACAATGTTCTTTTCATGTGCTAAAGTGTAATTGAAGGAGTTAGTTGTAACTAACCAAGTATACGAAAGGAGCAAAGCTATGAAAATTATGTTTGAATTTATTTTTAACTTATCCGCCTCTATTATAGTGTCTGTTGCTCTTTTGTCACTTATGTCTTTTGTGAAAAACAGATGCGAAGCCTTTATAAATAGCAGAACAATATAAAAATAAAAAGGTCTTGGAAAATTTCCAAGACCTTTCTGTTTATCTGTGATAAAGCTTTTTATATTCATACTTAGGTGCACAGCTTACATTTATACCCAAGCGGCGAAGAAGCATTTCATCCTCGTCTGAAAGTATAACAGAAAAATGTGCATCGCTGCCTCTGAGCCTTGAAAGCTGTTCTGTTGCCATTTTTGCAACAGGGTCAGTAAGTGCCGATATGGTAAGTGCCATCAAGACCTCGTCTGTATGAAGACGTGGATTTTTATGCTGGAGATACTGGGTTTTAAGGTCACATATAGGTCTTAAAACCGACTCTGCAATAAGTTCAACGCTGTCCTCGATGCCGCCTAACGCTTTTAAGGAATTAAGCAAAAGTGCACTTGCCGCACCTAATGTAGATGAGGTTTTTCCGGTTATAACACGTCCGTCAGGTAAAACCAAGGCACCTGCAGGAGCCCCTGTAAGCTTCTCCTTTTCCATTGCTGCACCAACTGCAGGGAAAATGCTTTCGGTTATATCGCTCTGGTTCATGAGAACCTCGATTTTTCTAACCTGGGTTTCGTTGCCCATCCCCTTAAGGCGGCTTACTGCCGCAGCATAATAACGTCTTAAAATTTCCATCTTTGATGCTTCGCAGCAGGCATCATCATCAATAATGCAGTTACCTGCCATATTAACACCCATATCCGTAGGTGATTTGTAAGGACAATTGCCCTGGATTTTTTCAAATATGGTGCTGAGAACAGGAAATATTTCCACATCTCTGTTGTAGTTAACAGCGGTTTCTCCGTAGGCTTCAAGGTGGAAGGGGTCAATCATATTTATGTCGTTAAGGTCAGCTGTTGCAGCTTCGTATGCAAGATTAACAGGATGCTTTAAGGGAATGTTCCATATGGGAAAGGTTTCGAACTTTGCATAGCCTGCAGTAACGCCTCGTTTATGCTCGTGATATAACTGGCTGAGGCAGGTTGCCATTTTACCGCTTCCGGGACCGGGTGCGGTTACAACAATAAGGGAACGTGTAGTTTCGATATATTCGTTCTTTCCCAAGCCTTCCTCCGAAACAATGTGAGGAATGTCGTAGGGATAGCCTTCGATGGGATAGTGGCGATAGCATTTAATGCCTAAAGATTCAAGATGGTTAAGGAACACATTTGAGCTGGACTGGTTTGTATAACGTGTGAGAACAACGCTTCCCACATAGAGCCCCAACTCACGGAAGGTGTCAATAAGACGGAGCACGTCATCGTCATAGGTAATACCTAAATCCGCTCTCACCTTGTTTGATTCGATATCAGCCGCATTAATTGCAATTACAATCTCCAGGTCATCCTTCATCTGCTGAAGCATACGCATTTTGCTGTCAGGTTCAAACCCGGGGAGCACTCGGGATGCATGAAAATCGTCAAAAAGCTTACCGCCGAACTCAAGATAAAGCTTGCCGCCAAACTGTGCAATACGGCTCTTAATCTGCTCCGACTGCATTTTTAAATATTTCTGATTATCAAATCCTGTTCGTTTCACCACAATTTCTCCCCTCGCCTTAAAAAATACAAGAGTTATTATATCAAATTTTATCCGATTATAAAAGCCTATTTTTAAAAAAATTTTATTATTTTTCAAAAACCCCCTCTTTAGTTGACATTTTTACCCTGCAAGAGTATAATCAAATGTATAAAAATTCAATTTAAAGGAGTATTTGAATGAGTAAAAAAAATAACGGCTCGGCTCCCCGTGAGCATTTAAAAAGCCGCCTGGGTTTTATTCTTATCAGTGCAGGCTGTGCCATTGGTGTAGGTAATGTATGGCGCTTCCCCTGGATGGTAGGTCAGTACGGCGGCGGAATGTTTGTTCTCATTTATCTGTTCTTCCTTCTTGCAATGGGTGTTCCTGCCCTCACTATGGAGTTTGCAGTGGGCAGAGCAGCACAGGCAAGCCCCGCTAAAATGTATGACTCATTAGGCAAAGGCAACACACCTTGGAAGGCTCACAGCATATTGGCTATGCTTGGTAACCTTATCCTTATGATGTTCTATGTGCCCGTAGCAAGCTGGATGGTCCAGTATTTCTTCGACATGGCAACAGGTGATTTTGTAGGTCTTACAAGTGCCGAAATCGGCGGCAAGTTCAACGAAATGCTTGCTGACCCCACAGCCATGATTATTTTTTCAGTGCTCGTAACAGTTTCCTGCTTTGCTATTTGTTCCGCAGGTGTCCAAAAGGGTCTTGAGAAGGTTTCAAAGGTTATGATGATTGCCCTTCTTGCAATTATGCTTATACTGGCATGTAACTCCATCTTCCTTCCCGGTGCAATTGAGGGCTTTAAGTTCTACCTTGTGCCCAATGTTGACAATTTTGTAAAGATGGGTCCTGTAAAGGTTATCGTAGGTGCAATGAATCAGGCATTCTTCACATTAAGCCTGGGTATCGGTTCAATGGCAATCTTCGGAAGCTATATAGGCCGTGACCGCTCGCTTCTTGGTGAAAGTGTGAACATTTCACTTCTTGACACATTTGTCGCTTTTACATCGGGTCTTATCATTTTCCCTGCATGCTTTGCATATAACATAGACCATACATCAAACGGTCCATCACTTATTTTTGTAACACTTCCCGAAGTATTCAATAACATTCCCTACATAGGCAGAATATGCGGTATTCTGTTCTTCCTGTTCATGTCCTTTGCGGCGCTCAGTACTGTTCTTGCAGTATTTGAAAACATCATCGCCTGCACAATGGATATGTTTAACTGGTCCAGAAAGAAAGCAAGTATTATTGACTGTATCGCTATTCTAGTGCTTATGCTTCCCTGCATTTTCGGCTACAACCTCTGGTCGGGCTTCATGCCCTTCGGAGAAGGCAGTGCAGTGCTTGACTTAGAAGACTTCATCGTAAGTAATATACTTCTTCCCATAGGCTCACTTGTATTTGTTGTTTTCTGTACATGGAAGTGCGGCTGGGGCTGGAAAAACTTTGCCAAAGAGGCAAACCGAGGCAAGGGGTTAAAGGTTGCAAAATGGATGAGATGGTACATGACAATTATCCTTCCCATTATGATTCTG
>JAFUJG010000039.1 GCA_017468215.1 Clostridia bacterium
ACGTAGCCGTGATTCTGACTTGTAATATAAACAATATTTATATCAAGGAATTTTACGGGATAGTTACTGCCTCTGTGACCGTGGCTCATTTTGACAACCTTACCACCTGCGGCAAGTGCCATAAGCTGATGACCCATTTCAAGACAAAGTGTGGGAATGTTGGCATCGTAAATTTTCTTTACATCGCCGATAAGGTCCTCATTGTCACAGGGATTACCCGGACCGTTTGAAAGAACGATTCCGTCATAGCCTTCTTTAAGGATTTCATCTGCAGGAGTTACTGCAGGAATAACCGTAACATCAAGGCCTCTCTTTTTGAGCTGTTCAAGAGTGCTGTTCTTAACACCGTAGTCGATAACAGCAACCTTTTTGCCCTCACCTTTGAAGTTTTCTTTACTTACGCTTGTAACAGCCTTAACGCCGTTTTTGGATTTATATTCCTTAAGCTTTGCAACAACCTCGTCAAGCTCGAAGTACTCTGTTGTTAAAAAGCCTGTCATTGTACCCTTATCACGAAGTTTCTTTGTAAGAGCTCTTGTGTCAATGCCCTCAATACCGGGAACACCGTAACGACACATATAGTCGGAAAGCGTAATTTCCATTCTGAAGTTGCTTGCCGCCTGGCTCAGTTCACGTACGATAAGGCACTTAGCCCAGATACGGTTCGACTCCATGTCAGCAAGGTTTACGCCGTATGAGCCCACAATGGGATATGTGAGCACAACGCCCTGTCCGTAGTAGGAGGGGTCAGAAAGTGTTTCAACATAACCTACAACAGAAGTATTGAACACAACCTCACACATGCAATCACGGACTGCACCTATGCTCTTACCCTCATAAACGGAACCGTCTTCGAGTATTAAATATGCTTTCATCATAACACCTACCCTTTCAAAATTCCTGTAAATTTTGCAGTATCTTTAATTAAATATTATACACAAAAAGCACCTCAATTGCAATAGTTTCAAAATAGAATTTCACGCATTTTTTCATTTTTTGACATTGTGTTTTTTTATGCTTCATAATTTTTCTTCTTTTTGTTGACTTTAACGAAAAAAAATTGTATTATATTAGAAGTAGTAAACAAATTTTAGGAGGATGCGCTGATGAAAAAAGCTGCAAAACCGTCTGTTAAAAATATAGATACCGCAATGAAACAAAAGGCTGAAAACAATATTACTATTGTTAACTGCGGCGTCATAATATATGCACTTTTGCTTGCAATCATATCTTCAATGTCAAACTCATCATCCACTGTTGCAGGTGCTTCGGCAATCCGCCATATTCTTATCTATTGCGGGCTTATAGGCTTTATGGGCATTGCGGCATATGCGGCTTACAAATCCAACAAGTCGTTTCTTAAGTATTCGCTCATGTGTCTTTTCGTATCCATATCCTCTGTTGCGATTCTTTACTGTAACAGCACACGTGCATGGGGCACTGTTATCACATGGCTTGCACTTCTGGTTGCATTTGTGTTCAACCTTATCTACGCCGCACTTACAGACAAGAACAAGTACTACACATCAAAGAAAACACAAGTTATCTTTAAAACTGTTGTTGGCATTGTGTATGCAATTTTCTTAGTTGTTCTTGTGCTTGCGTTTTTCAGAGTAATATAAAACTAATTATAAAATGGCTGTTGCTTATGCAACAGCCATTTTTTTTAATATTTCTTTACAATTCTGCAACAGCCGAACTTGTCGTCCGGGTTTGCAAGCATTACACGTCTGCCTCTTGCAGCAAATACCTTGCCCGATTCAACATTTATAATTCTCATTCTGTCTTCGCACTTTTCAATCTTCCAGAGCATGGAGGGTTTGTCTGAAATGTCACGCATTGTTCCGTCACCGGAAAGTCCCTTGCCTGTTGCCTTATGAACAATGTTATAGCAGCCGTCCTTTTCCCACAGATTCCAGATAAGGCTTTCGTCCTTATAGGAAAGAGGTCTTGTGAACACATCAAATCCGTCGCTGGAAAGGTATGATGTAAATTCGTTTGTCATAATTCTGTAGTCTTCACTTTCTATGGAGAATACGGAATATGTCTTTGTCTTTACGTCAAAAGCAATTTCATCTGCCCATTCGATATGGCACACACCGTCTTCGATTGTGATAGGCAGGAAAATATAACCGGAGTTATTATAGTCTACCGGGTCCCAGCGGTCTGCAATATAGATAAAATGCTCACCGAACTGAACAACAGCCGTAGGCTGTGAGTTATATGTAACAGCATCGCCGAAATCAGAAATGGAGGACCATCTGCCCTCAAGCTCAAATGCTGACGCACTGCCGCCCTGGTTAGGGTTCCAGCCTGTGCACATGGATGACAGCATGTGATACTTTCCGTTCTTTTCAAAAACTGCAGGAGCTTCACGGTACTGGCCGGGCCAGAGAGCCTTCACCTGCTCGTCAATTGCCATATAGTCATCACTGAGGCGGTAAACCATCATATCGGCATTGTCTCTGCCGGATGCAAAAAAGTATGCTGTACCATCCTTATCCTTGTAAAGAGTACAGTCACGTGCATCGTTACCCACAGGGTTGAAGCTTCCACGGTAAACATAGTCGCCGTCAACAGTGTCACAGGTTGCTATTGCACATCTTGCAGCACAGTAGTCAACACCGTTTTCATAATGCATCCACATTACATACTGCTTTGTCTTTTCACAGTATAAAACCTTGGGACGTTCAATGTTTACACCCTTACCCTGATATACAAGGTCGAGATCCGTCCTTATATAGTGAGGCTTCTTTTCAGAATTAATACGCAAAACAACGTTTCTGAACTCCCAGTTCATAAGGTCTTTGCTTCTGTAGCAGGCAACTCTCTTGTCGCCGTCTCGCACCTCGCCGAACATGTAATAATAGCCGTTATCTTCAAGAAAGCCTGCACCGTGTGCATGAACCATCTTACCGTCTGTGTCGTACATGGGCATACCGTTTCTGATACTTGTAACCACAAAAATCACTCCTTATTTAAGTCGAGGGAAATTGAACTCAACATGGTTTTAATCGGCGAATTTTCCGCCATAATGCACCAAAATGCTCGCCGATACACAAAGTATAGGTTCCGCTTTTGGCACACTCTGACGAAAAATTTGTACGATTAAAACTCTGCGACCCTTTTCGCTGGAAAAATTGATGGATTTTTGGTGCGGAAATTGCCGATAGGCTGTCGCCTTTCAAAATTGACAAGCCGAAAAGACACAATTTTAACAAGAAAAGGGCATATGGGGTTCGACTCCCCTCACCTTAAGCATTTATTTACTTTATCATACCACATTTAATTTTCGCTTTCAATAGATTTAACCAAATAAAAAAGGATTTTGCTTTTGCAAAATCCTTTCATTCAGTTGTGCATTTATTATCTTTCGTCGAGCTTCACATAGGGAGCACGATTTGAAAGCGACTTGTAAGCCGGACGTATAATCCTTGAAGAAACAGTCATTTCCTCAATACGGTGAGCACACCAACCGGGAACACGAGCCATTGCAAACATGGGGGTATAAACATCACGGGGAATACCCAGCATTGAATATACAAAGCCCGAGAAAAAGTCCACATTGGGAGCAAGTATTTTATCATGTCCTGTAATATCTGCAAAAAGCTTAGGAGCTGTTCTCTTAATAATACGGTAAAGCTCCATTTCATCCTCCCTGCCCTTTTCCTTGGCAAGTGTTTCAGCCGCCTTTTCAAGGATAACGGCACGAGGGTCGGATACGGTATAAATAGCATGACCCAAACCGTATACAAGACCTGTTTTATCATATGCCTGTCTTGTTATGATGCGGGCAAGATAATCTGTTATTTCAGCCTCGTTTGTAAGTGAGGAGATATGTGCCTTTATATCGTCCATCATACCCATAACCTTAGCGTTCGCACCACCGTGGCGAGGACCCTTCAAGGAACCTATTGCCGCTGAGATAGCACTGTAGGTATCGGTACCCGAGGAGGATACAACGTGTGTTGTAAACGCCGAGTTGTTACCGCCGCCATGCTCTGCATGAAGGATAAGGGTAAGGTCCAGCACCTTTGCTTCGGTTTCGGTATACTTATGGTCGGCACGCATCATGTACAAAAAGTTTTCTGCAGTTGACAAATCTGTTCTGGGCGAATGAAGCACCAGGCTTTTTCCGTCAAAGTAGTGTGCCTTTGCCATGTAAGCATGTGCAATAAACACAGGAAAGCGTGCAATCAGCTCAATAGACTGACGGAGCATGTTTCCCAATGTGGTTTCATCGGGATTAGGGTCATAGGAGTACTCTGCCAGAACGCTTCTGGCAAGCTTGTTCATAATGTTTGTACTGGGTGCCTTTAAAATCATATCCTCTGTAAAGTTACGGGGCAAAGGTCTGCAGGAGTTAAGATACTGTGTAAATTCCTCCAGCTCTGTTTTATTGGGGAGGGAGCCAAATAAAATAAGATAGATTGTCTCCTCAAAGCCGAAACGGTTTTCGGCAGTACAACCGTTGACAATGTCACTTACGCTTATACCACGGTATCTGAGGTTACCTACATCAGGCTTCTTTTCGCCTTCATCAAGCACATAACCGTGAACCTCACCAATTCTTGTAAGACCTACAAGCACACCGCTACCGTCCTGATTACGAAGACCTCTCTTTACGGAATATCTCGAATATGCGTCAGGACTTATATCGTAGCTTTGGGCTGCTATACCTAAATATTTTTCAAATAATTCTTCATTGTTCATTAAAACTCAGTCCCTTTCAACGGAACGCAGGCATTTTCTTTTTTCTATGGTGGACAAATGTGCACCGTAGGCGAACCGTTTTCGTATGTTAGATAATATTTTACACATAAATACCTGCTATGTCAAATACTTTTTAAATATATTTATATGTTTTTTGCAGTCTGTTTCCCAGATTTATGCACAGCC
>JAFUJG010000040.1 GCA_017468215.1 Clostridia bacterium
ATAAGAGGCAGATACAGAAGCCGAAGGATGGAGTCTATCCTTCAGGAGGCAAGGCAGATGGCAGAGGAGGGCGTAAAGGAAATTATTCTTGTGGCACAGGATACAACCCGCTACGGAATGGACCTTTACGGCGAGAAAAAGCTTCCTGAGCTTCTCGGCAAGCTTTGTGCAATTGAAAAAATCAAGTGGGTAAGGGTGCACTACTGCTACCCTGAGGCTATTGATGATGAGCTTATTGAGGTTTTTGCAAAGGAAGACAAGCTTGTTAAATATCTTGACATACCTGTTCAGCACGGCTGTGACAGCGTTTTAAAACGCATGGGCAGGAAAACCACACGTGTACAGATACTTGACCGGGTTAACCTTTTACGTGAAAAGGTTAAGGGCATAACACTCCGCACAAGCATAATCACAGGCTTCCCCGGCGAAAGCGAGGAGGAATTTGAGTCGCTTGTTGATTTTGTGAAGGAAGCCAAGTTTGACCGCATGGGCGTTTTTGCATATTCCTGTGAGGAGGGCACACCTGCCGCAAAGCTTCCCGGACAGCTTGACGAGGCTGTTAAAGAGGCAAGGCGTGACATAGTTATGGAAATTGCAAAGGACATTTCCAAAAAACGCAACGAAAGTATGCTGGGCAAGGTTATGGAGGTTGTGGTTGAAGGCTTTGAGGACAATCTCTACTTTGGCAGAAGCGGCGGCGAAAGTGTTGACGTTGACCCCAAAATATATTTTGGCTCCTTAGACGAGCTTAACGAGGGCGACTTTATAAAGGTTAAAATAGTCAATTTTGACGAATATGATTTATACGGAGAACAGATGCAGGAGGAATAATTATGAATTTACCAAATCAGCTTACTCTTTTAAGAATAGTTCTTGTGCCTGTATGTATGGCACTTATACTCACAGGACATTTTTACATTGCACTGGGTGTATTTATTGTGGCATCTGTTACCGACTTTTTAGACGGTTACATTGCACGTAAAAACAACCTTGTTACAAGCTTTGGCAAGATTATGGACCCCCATGCGGATAAAATTCTTGTATTCGGTGCACTTCTGTGCTTCCTGCAGCTTGGCTTTATCAACTCCTGGTGTGCGGCAATAATCCTCGCAAGAGAGTTCTTTGTAACAGGCATGAGGGTTGTAGCCGTTGACAAGGGCAAGGTTATTGCCGCTTCCTGGTGGGGCAAGGTTAAAACAAACGTGCAGATGTTCTCTGTTATGTTCGGTTTTATTGCCTTTTCTCTGAATAACCCCGCATTGGTTCTTGCAGGTCAGATAGGCATTTACATTGCAACTGCATTTACAGCCGCAAGCTGGGTAGCTTACATATTTGAAAACATCGAAGTATTTAAGGATTAACGCATAAATTTACCGCTGTAAATTGCACGGGACAGTGGGTGAAAAGACATCCGCAGATGTCCTTTTGAAATCGTTTCACGATTTCAAAAAGCAGCCCTGTCCCTGTTCCTTATAAAAATGTTACAAATACCTAATCAAAGTAAAAAGATGTAGGGAGAGAAAACTATGAATATAGCTCTTATTATTGCAGGGGGAGTAGGCAACCGTATGGGTCAGGACATCCCCAAGCAGTTTTTAAATGTTAACGACAAGCCTGTTATTGTTTATACTATGGAACGCTTTCAAAGCTGTGATGAAATTGACGCAATTGCAGTTGTCTGTATTG
>JAFUJG010000003.1 GCA_017468215.1 Clostridia bacterium
ATAGATTGCCGATACTGTTTTAGATATTTTGTTGTCAACAACACTTGCCAGACCGAAGATAATACCGAGGATGCAGCCAAACAAAAGTCCCCATAGAGCAAGGAGCAATGTATGACCCATCGCCACAGTAAGCATCTGGCCGTAAGTTTCTATAATACGAACCATGGAGCAACGTCCTCTCATAAAATAACGAGGGCATCGGAAAATCCAATGCCCTCACGATTAGTAATTAACCAAGATAGTTAGCAATGATTTCGTCGTAAACGCCGTTTGCACGGATATTTGCAAGACCTGCATTGAAAAGGTCTACAAGTTCCTGATTGTCTGCATTGAAGATTGCGAAACCGTACTGAGCAGGTTCGTTTTCTGTACCTTCAACAAACTTCATGTCAAGGTTGCCGGACTTGATGGAGTACTTAAGAATGGGTGTATCATCCATACAACCATCAGCTGTACCTGTCATAACAGCCTGGTAAATATCAGCAGAAGTTTCAAGTGTCATAACGGTGAAGCCGTATTCATCCTTAATGCTGTCTGCATAGGACTGGCTCATTGTACCAATCTTTACAGCAACAGTCTTACCGGAAAGGTCTGCAAAGCCTGTGATATCAGAATCGGCTGCTACAGCCATACCCTGTGTTGCTTCATAGTAACCGTCGGAGAAAATCCAACCGGATTCTTTTCTTGCATCTGTGATGGAAGCGCCTGCAATCATACCGTCAGCCTGACCTGCCTGACAAGCAGCGATAGCTGCGTCCCAGCCAATGTACTGAAGATCGTATGTAAAGCCCTGGTCTTCTGCGATAGCTGCAAGAATGTCCATATCAATACCTACAATGTTGCCTTCTGCATCCTGAAATTCAAAGGGAGAGAAGCCCATGTCTGTTGCCACAACAAAATGCTTACCGCCTTCTGTTGCATCTGTGGGCGCTACAACATCTTCGTTTGTTCCGCAAGCTGCAAGTGCAAAGCACATAACTGCTGCAAGAACTAAAGCTAAAATTTTCTTCATAATAACTACCTCCAATAAGTGCTATTTCTGTTTATTATACCTTAATTTCAATAAAAAGTCAACTATTGATTTCGCATCATTAAAGTATACGCTTAAAAATACACTCATTCTCCGCTGTTTCAAGGACAAAATCTTCATTGGGTTTTAAAATTATAGCTTCTTTTTCTTCTTTTTTCAGCTTTTTTATCCTGTATTCAAGCCGTGATGCATCGCTCTTTGTTTGTGCCTCCCACACGGCTTCAACACCTAACGGTTTGTGTGAACGTGTGTATTTTGCACCTTTTCCCGTTCCATCGCAGTGCTCCTTAAAACGTCTTTCAACGTTTTTTGTTATACCGGTATATAAAAAGTTTTTCTCACAACGCAGTATATATACATAATACATTTCTACAATCCGCCTTCATACGAAAAGCCACCAACAGGTGGCTTTTTCTTTATCTTAATGCCGAGTAACCGTAACCGTTGATGAGTGCATCAATAGGCTTGCCCGCCTTGCAAAGAGGGCATTCGTGTGTAGGATATATTGCGTAGTCATTTAAAAAGTGAGGGTCAAAGCAAGAGTATACCGGAATATCGTCAATAGTTTTTTCAACAGTTGAGAATATTGCACAAGCACCGCTTACCATGCCGCCGTAGTATTTAACAGCATCAATTGCCGCTTTAACAGTTTTACCGGATGAATAGGAAACCGCCATAATCATAACATGCTTACCTTTAATCATGGGCACAATGTTATCACGGAATAAAAGCTGCTGTGAATTCGTTGTTTCGGGAGTTACAACATAGATGGACTTATGTGCATTAACGCTTATAAAATCATCCTTGGAAAGCTGGTCAGCAAGGCATGCACCAATAACCTCTGTACCATCAATACACAGCACTGTGTCAACAATCGTACTGTGGTAAAAATAAGAACGGAGCTCCTCTGCAACTGCCTGTGCCTCGGAGAGTCTGGCTTTTTGGGCTACCACATCTATGTAATAATTACTGTGACGGTCATTAGTGGCAAAATGCCCTTCTGCAACTCTCAAAAACAAGTTTTTTCTCTTTGTTCCGTGCTTTACAGTATTTAATGTCAACATAAAATCACCTGGCCCTTTTTATTTTACTTTACCATATCTTTACCGCCATTTCAAGAATTTTATAACAAAACAGGGTAAAAAAAGGGTGCTGCAATGCAACACCCTTTATGTTTTATTCAACTATATTAAAGGCGAATACCTGCACCTTTTTGTCATCTTTTTCCTCCTGAGTAATGGTGCCGTCCTCATTTACTGTAAGATAAAGCTCGCTGTGCTTCATTTTAAGCATAAATCCGCCCTCTGCTTCTTCCATATAGAAAAGCTGGTTGTCATTCTTTGACAAATCATATGTGATAAGCTTGGCACCTGCCTGAGCGTTACCGCCGGAGATGTCAATAGCCTTGCCTGTACCCATGTTTACAATTGTGAAGGTGTCCTCACCTACAGCCATAAGCATCCATGTTGTATTGTCGCCATCTTCGCTGTCAACAAAGCCGAAGGGGTTTCCTGTAAGATATTTTTCGTTAACTGTAATTGTGTAGCGTTCCATGCCTTCTCTGTGGGCAACCGCTTCAATTGCCCATACATCACTTACGGCATCCTGACCTACATAGGGAACAAAATCCTCACCAACGCCTACTGTTACAGCAGTTACGCCTAATGTATAGCGTTTTGAATACATCTTATATCCGCCGTCTGCCTTTTCCAGCTCAAGTCTTTCATCAACAGCCCACGTTCCACCATACTGTGTTAAGGGCTTATTGTACATTGCACTTGTATGCAACTGTACCGGAATATCGCTGTTCTTATTATAGAACTTCACAAGACCGCCTGCGTTTTCAATATAGAAAAGCTGATTGTCTGCGCCTGTATATTCTTCGAGAATAAGCTTTGCGGTGTTATCCATGGAGGAATTTTCAATTGCCCATACAAGACCCGATTCAACATCTGTAATCTTGTAGTATTTATCAAGAGAAAGCTCCTTTGCTGTTTCAACATTGCCGTATGCATCAATATCAGCCTTAATGCTTAAGATAAAGTCCTCGTATTCCTTAAAGTCAGCATAATATATGCTGTCAGCTCGGTACAAAAGACCCTTTAAAACCTTTAATCTGTTGGGATAAACCTCGCCTACTGCAGCTTCCGTGTCTTTATCAAGTGTAGTCCAGTAAAGGCGGTGCATTTCAGCTAAGTCCTCAGCCTGATTGGATGAGCCGTAGCTCGACACGGGAACTGCATCCATTGCTTCTGCCCATGACCAGATACGCATATCCTCAAGCTGATTTGTATCAAGAATATGACCTAATTCGTGTGCAAAGGTCTGTATAACTGCATTTGCGGAAGGTTCAAAGTTGAGTCGTGCCCAGATTGTGTCGCCGCCGCCGTTGTAGTTATTGGCATTGTCGCCCTTTTTCCAGATAACACGCTTTACATACTGACGAACTGCATAAGGGAATGCGCCAAGGCCTTCAATCATCTTTTTAATCATACCGGAGCCTTCTTCGTTTGTTACCATAACAAACTCGTGCACCTGGCCCTCTACGTCGCCTTCCATCTTTACGGAATGTATCCAAACCTTTTCATGAGAGCCTCTCCAGATATCGTAGTTCTCGTCAACTGTTACCGAAACGATTTCGTAAGGAGCACTTTCACGGTTGGCTTTATCGCCTGTTACCTGACCGTATGCAGTGTAGCTCGATACTGTCTTAATCATTTCAGCCTGGAGCTGAGGTGATGCATTTTCGAAATCATTTGCAATAAAGTAGCTTTCTGCATTATTTGCTACTGTATAGCAAGCAGGCAGATTGCCAAACATATATCTCTTGAAACCATCCTGCAAAATAGGTGCAATAAGCTTGAAGCCTTCTGACTCAACAACCTTTGTAAGCATAGAGTCCTTTACGTATTCAAGTGTCCACTTCTGGTAGTCAGAATCGCTCTTTTCAGCCTGAACAAGCACATCTCCGGATGCATCCATATAAAGATTAGAGTGCTTTACCTTTATTGTGTAAACACCATCTTCAACTTCTTTGAAAATCCAGCTCTGGTTGCTGTTTCCGTTAGATGTATACATAATAAGATTTTTGCCAACCTCCTGGCTTGCAGCAGGTACATCAATGCTCTTACCGCTTGCCGCATTGG
>JAFUJG010000041.1 GCA_017468215.1 Clostridia bacterium
AAAGTGCATTGCCGTATATAATTGATAATAGCTTTCCAACTCCGTGTTATCAATGCGTGGTAATGGAAAACGGTAAAATAAGCATCTGCGGCAGATGTATTGATGTTGATGGTCTTTGTGAAAAATGCGGATATTTCTTTGTGGCGGAATATACACTTGCGTTTCAAGGCAATGTTAAAATAATCGCAGAGATGCTTTGTACATATTTGAAATATGTGTGATAAGGTGAAAGTATGAGTATAATTACAACTGCTACACGAATGTGGCTTACTAAAAGCGTAAAACCATTTACATTTACAAATACATATGATGAAAAACTCAAATATGATAATGAACAAAACATGGGACTTTATGTACATATCCCTTTTTGCAAACAAATATGCGATTTTTGCCCATATTGCAAAGAACTATACAATGCAGAAAAATGCGATGAATATATTGATAGTTTGATTAGAGAAATACATCTTGTTGGTAATATGCATAAAGGAAAGAAACAAGTGACAAGCTTGTATTTTGGTGGTGGTTCTCCTGCATTAGCTGTTGACAGAATACAAGAGATTATTTGTGCAATAGAACTGTATTTTGACATAACGGAAGGAATATGTATAGAACTTCATCCCTCTGATTTGGAATTGTCAAAATTAGAAAGGCTTAAAAGTTCCGGAATAACAAAAATAAGCATAGGAATACAGTCATTTAATAAAAAGTTTCAATTTTTGCTGGGACGTTGTGCAGTAAATGCAGAGTCTATAAGTAAAATTTTAAATGAGGTGAAATTTGAAACTGTCTCTATGGATTTTATTTTTGCACTACCGAATCAAACCTTTGAGGATTTAAAAGAAGATATAAACACAGCTTTTACCTGTGGAGCTAATCACATTGCTATTTATCCCTTTATAGACTTTACCTTTACAAAGAGCAAGATTAAAACAATGGCAAAAAAGCAAAAGAGAAAATTGCTCGATTTGATAACAGAATATTGTTATTCAAAAGAGTATAGGAGAGATTCTATATGGACTTTTTCAAATAATGAAACAGCGAAATATTCATCAATGACGAGAGATAATTTTCTTGGCTTTGGATGCTCTGCCACAACTCTTTTAAACGACACATTTAAAATTAACACATTTTCGGTTGAAGAATACATTAAAAGAATTACCAAACATACATTGCCAACAGCCCTTACAATTAAATTTACCTTAAGACAGAGAATGATATATTACTTGTTTTGGACTGCATATAGTACAAAGATAGATTCTTTCGAGTTTGAAAAATTTTTTGACACATCTCTTAAAAAGATGTATGGTTTAGAATTGTTTTTGGCAAAGCTTTTTGGTTTCATAACTGAAAAAGAAGGTGTGTATTCGATGACATTAAAAGGTGCTTTTTACTATCATTACTACGAAAACTTTTACACACTTTCATACATTGATAAGATGTGGGGTGTGATGAGGAAGAACGCCTTCCCTCACAATATAAGGTTTTAGTCGGTAGTTTCGTCCTGAATTAGCACGAGCCTGACAAAACTTTTGCACATAGAAGGCCCCTTTTACACCAGGTTATCATCGCAGAGTAACCTCTTTACAAAATCAGCATAAGTTTATAATTGAGGTGACTGATTTTGTATAACAATTTTTTATCGTTTCTGCGAGAAAAGCCGCAGGCAATAGCCTGTATAAAAGGAGGCAATGATTACCCCGAAATCAACGGTAAGGTATATTTTTATCAAAAAAGATGCGGAGTTCTGGTTGTGACAGAGGTTTGCAATTTGCCCAAAGGAAAAGGCAAGTGTGATAATGGTATTTTTGCGTTCCATATCCACAGCGGAAGCGAATGCAAAGGTGACGATTTTCCTGAGAGCGGAACTCATTTTAACCCTGCCGAATGCTTGCATCCTTATCATGCAGGGGATATGCCGCCACTTTTTAACTGTAATGGATACGCATTTTCCGCTTTCTTTACAGATAGGTTTAATGTTAAGGATGTTTTAGATAAGGTTGTGATTATCCATTCCGGCCCGGACGATTTTACAACCCAGCCATCCGGAAACCCCGGGGAGAAAATCGCCTGCGGAAAAATTATAAAAACACTACAAAGATAAAATGGTAAACACCAAAAAGGGGAAGAAGCCGCACAAAATGAATACGACCTTCTGGCAGACGAGGTGCCTGAGAGCGTTATGATAAAAAAGCAGGAGGCGGAGCACGAGGCAGTACTTCTGGAAATGGCGATAATAAGCGTAAGCGTTGCGGTGGTATCGTTTTTTGTGGGAATTCTGGCAAAGAAGTTTTTGGGTGTTGATTTGTAATTCGGAAGGCTAAAACATGAAAAAGCAACATTACATTATTAATAAATTTTTGTCAACAAGAAAGAGGAAAAGGTTGAGTTATGATTATACATCCTATAACACCCGTATATGATGAAAACTCAAAGATTTTGATTTTAGGCAGTTTCCCGTCTGTTAAATCAAGGGAAGATGGCTTCTTTTACGGACACAAGCAAAACCGTTTCTGGCGTGTTATATCTTCGGTGTTTGAAAGCGAAACACCCATAACAACAGAAGAAAAGAAAAAGTTTCTTTTGCAAAACAGAATTGCCATCTGGGATGTTATAGCATCCTGTGATATTGAAGGCAGCAGCGATGCGAGTATAAAGAATGTTACCGCAAATGATTTAACACGTATATTGAACAATGCGGATATTGAAAAAATTTTTGTGAACGGAAAAACTGCAGAGAGATATTATAATAAGTATATAAAAGCCGAAATTTGTCGTGAGGCAATATGCCTGCCGTCAACTTCGCCTGCGAATGCCGCATGGAATGTTGATAGGCTTGTTGAAGCGTGGAAAATAATAAGATAGGGAGCCAAATGGCTCCCTTTTTTTAGTCATTATCGCAATCAGCAATGCAACGCACAAGGCAAGCTGCTGTTGTTATCAACAGAGTAAAGAATAAGAACAGCAAGCCTGTTATAATTGCACCTGCTATGCTTGCTGTGGCAATATCTATAACCAAAAGTATCACCGCTGTAAGCAGTGTGCCCAGTATGCCTGTTAAAAGCAGCGATATAGCATTACATATGCATCGGAGCGCTCTTGCACCCGATAAAACGCTCAGTGTAAGAATCACGCCAAGACCTATTACTGCTACAGCAAACAATGCCCAAAGGAAAGGTGTAGATACGGTTAACATGCCGGAAACCGTTAAAAATCCTGCTATAATACCGATAACAATACTTGCCAGAACAGCAATGCCGATACAGTTGGGTCTGCAACTACAGTTGTTCATTAAATCACCTCCTATAAAAGCATATGCAATCGGCAACAAAAATGTTATTACGCATCAAAATACAAAATGTAGGGGTTTATTTTGTAATTACAAACATTATCTTGACAAAATATGCAAAATAAAGTAAACTTGTTATGTACAGAATATGTACAAAAAAATTAATATTTATGAGGTGGTAAAATGGATAAGTTCTTTAAACTCAAAGAACGTGGTACAGACGTTAAAACCGAAATTATTGCCGGTCTTACAACATTCCTTGCAATGGCGTATATCCTTGCGGTAAACCCCGGATATTTCGAAGGTCTTGACGGTGTATCCAAAGCAGCGATTTTCTCCGCAACAGCAATTTCTGCTGCTATTGCAACACTCTGTATGGCATTTTTGGCAAACTATCCCGTTGCTCTTGCTTCCGGTATGGGTCTTAATGCTTTCTTTGTTTTTACAGTGTGCGGTGCTATGGGTTGCAGCTATGAAGTAGCTCTTACTGCTGTATTGGTAGAAGGTATTATTTTTATTCTGCTTTCTCTTTGTAACTTCAGAGAAGCACTTGTAAATCAGATTCCCGCTAACCTTAAGTTTGGTATTACAGCAGGTATTGGTTTATTCATTACAATTATTGCACTTCTTGGCTCCGGTGTAGTGGTACAGGATCCTGCAACAACAGTTGCAATCGGTAACTTCAGCTCTCCTCAGTTTGTGCTTTCACTTGTAGGTCTTCTTGTTATTGCAGTGCTTCATCATTATAAGGTTCCCGGAAGCATTCTTTTGGGTATTCTTATTACATGGGTGCTCGGTATTATCGCAGAGCTTACAGGCTGGTATGTTGTTGATGTTGAAGCAGAAGTTTATTCTGTAATTCCTTCCTTCTCTTTCAATGCATTTGAAGCACCTCACATGTTCAGATTTGACTTTAGCTATGTAGTTAAGAACCTTTCTTCCTTTGCGGTTATCGTATTCACATTCCTTTTCACAGATATCTTTGATACTGTAGGTACACTTATCGGTGTTGCCGAAAAGGGTAAACTTCTTAACGAAAAGGGCGAACTTCCTCAGGCTAAGGGCGAACTCCTTGCAGATGCTATAGGTACAGTTGTTGGTGCATGCCTTGGTACAAGTACAGTTACAAGCTATGTTGAATCCTCTGCTGGTGTTTCTGCAGGCGGTAGAACAGGTCTTTCATCTGTTGTAACAGCTATCATGTTTATTCTTTCTTTGGTGTTTGCACCTATCTTCCTTGCAATTCCTTCCTTTGCAACAACCCCTGC
The DNA here is from genome assembly GCA_017468215.1 of Clostridia bacterium. Taxonomy (GTDB): domain Bacteria; phylum Bacillota; class Clostridia; order UMGS1883; family UMGS1883; genus RGIG1927. Next base: position 4,555 of record JAFUJG010000041.1, read on the forward strand.
AATGGTATTTGTTGGTCTTCTCATGTTTGGTGCAGTTAAGAACATTGACTTTGAAAGCGACATGGCTGATTCTATCGGTGCATTCGTAGCAATTGCGTTCATGCCTCTTACATACTCCATCTCCAACGGTATTATGTTCGGTATGCTTTCTTGGGTTATCGTTAAGATTTTCACAGGCAAGATAAAGGACGTTAAGGCTATCATGTGGGTTTCCACAGCGCTCTTTGCTATCTATTTCATATTGAAGTTCCTTGGC
>JAFUJG010000042.1 GCA_017468215.1 Clostridia bacterium
CTCATATGTGTAATCCTCCTTTGGTGAGTTGTGGTTTAAAATGTTTATAATCATCCGCCTATTTTAATATGGGTGAATGAGTGTTTTTTGAATATCTCCTTAATGCTTTCCAGCTTTTCGTCAGAAGGGGTAGACATGCTGTTGCCGTCATAGGGTACGGCAAGCTTTGTGTATTTGTATTTGCCCATATCGTGATAGGGCAGAATGTTAACCCTTCTGATGCCTAAATCCTTGCAAAATACAGCCGTTTTTTCGATGTCATCAAGGTCGGCATTGCAGCCCTCAATAACAGGCAGACGAAGATTAATATCCGCACCTGCTTTAGCAAGCTTTTCAAGGTTTGACAATATAAGATGATTGGGCACAAGTGTAATGCTCTCGTGAAGGGTGGAGGAAAAAGCCTTTATGTCGTACAAAAATACATCCGTATAGGGCAAAATTGCCTCAAAAACCTCCCATGGAGCAAAGCCCGAGGTATCCACCGCAGTATGTATGTGCATGCTTTTACAATATTTTAAAAGTGCGGTTAACAGCTTGGGGAACATGGTACATTCGCCGCCGGAGAAGGTTACACCACCGCCCGATTCAGAATAAAAGGCGGTATCACGCCTTATAATGTCGCATATTTCGTCAAAGCTGAGGCTTTTGCCCGAAATTTCCCTTGCGTTGTAGTAGCATGCGTCAGTACACTTTGCACAGTGGTCACATTTTGATTTATCTGTTTTAACTTCACCGTTTTCAATACTGATTGCACCTTGTGGGCAAGCTGTTACGCATCTTCCACAAAGTGTGCAGTTTTCACGGTTATACATAATTTCGTAATCAGTTTTGTGCGTTTCGGGGTTATGGCACCATTTGCATCTGAGGGGGCAACCCTTGAAAAAAACCGTAGTGCGGATGCCGTCGCCGTCCTTGGTGGAGAAACGCTGTATGTTGGATATAAGTGCATTTTCCATAAAAATATTCTTAGCCTTTCTGAGTAAACAGCAATTTGCAACTCATTACTATTTAACAAAATAATTCTATATCTTTTTTAGTAGTATGTCAATAAAAAAGATGGAGTTTACACCCTGATGCGACAATATTTTAAGCTTTGGGATTGTATAATATAAAAGACGGGGTGGTTAAATGATTACTGTTTACATAGATGTGCTTTTCGGGATAAATTTTCTTATAAATATTCTTATTGTAGAGGGCACTGCAGCAATAATAAGTGAAGATATAAAATGGTACAGAAGCCTTTTAGCGGCGTTTTTAGGCTCGGTGTATGCGGTAGCGGTGTTTTTCCCTTCTATGGGCTTTGCACAAAGCCTTGCGATGAAAATACTGCTGTCTGCCCTGATGGTGGTATGTGCCTTTAAAATTAAAAACGGAAGGCACTTTGTAAAGCTTTTGGGATGCTTTTATCTTGTGAGCTTTATTTTCGGCGGCGGAATAATAGCCGTTATGAGCATGACAAGACTTGGCAGCATGACAGGTGCGGTATACTCTAACGGAACGGTGTATTTTAATTTGCCTTGGAAGGTGCTCATAGGCTCTGCGGCAGGGGTGTATTTTATGGTTTATATGTTCGGCAGAATACGCAAAAAGAGGCTGGCAAAGGTCTCCCTTTCCAGGAAGCTTACAATCTACATAAACGGTAACAGTGTTAGTACAAATGCCATTATTGATACAGGCAACTCCCTTTTTGACCCAATAACGGGAAAGCCTGTTATTGTGTGCGAATATGCAGAGCTAAAGGGGGTTGTGCCCGAAGCTGATAACGGAAGCCTGGTGGAAAAAATGAGCCGTGCAGGACTGAAGGTAAGGCTTATTCCTTTTTCAAGCATAGGCAGGGAAAAAGGGCTGATGCCCGGCTTTATGCCCGATATGGTGCTGCTTGACGGCAAAGAAGTAAAAAGCTGTGTGGTTGGGATAAGCGAAATTCCGCTGTCTTCAAGGGCGGAATATCATGCACTGTTAAATCCAAGCGTTATAATAAATGAGTGAGAGGGGAATTTTTATGGATATAAAAGGCCTGATAGAAAGAATTGCTAAAAAAAGCTACGAGGAAATAATGGGTACATTTACGCCCGACGAGGTGCACTACATTGGCGGAAATGAGGCTTTGCCCAGAGCACTTGAAAAGGACGAGGAGGAATCCTTGCTTGAAAAGCTTGACACTCCCGAGGCGAAAAACAGCCTTATAGAACATAATCTGCGGCTGGTGGTGTACATAGCAAAAAAATTTGAAAATACAAATATTTGCATAGAAGATTTGATAAGCATCGGCACAATAGGGCTTATAAAGGCGGTTAACACCTTTAAAACCGACAAAAAAATCAAGCTGGCAACCTATGCCTCAAGATGTATAGAAAACGAAATACTTATGTATCTGAGAAAATACAACGCAAGAAAAAGCGAGGTCAGCTTTGACGAGCCTCTAAACGTGGACTGGGACGGAAATGAGCTTTTACTGTCCGATGTTTTGGGCACGGAAAACGATACGGTGGAGGCATCCTTGGAGGAGGCGGCAGAGCTACAGCTGCTAAAGGGTGCCATGATGAGGCTGGGCAGTCGGGAAAGGGAAATTATAAACCTTAGATACGGTCTGGACGGCAGGCGTGAGAAAACCCAGAAAGAGGTTGCAGACCTTTTGGGAATAAGCCAGAGCTATATATCACGCCTTGAAAAAAAGATTATGACACGCCTAAAAAAGGATATTGCGAAAAATAGTTAAAAGATGGTTATCAATATTAAAATTGAATAAGCGAAGGGCTCGGGAAAGAAGGTTTCCCGAATAGAATAGGCGAGGCTATTTGATTGCCTCGCCGAAAGTGACGATTTTGGGGAAGCGACATAAAAAAGTATTTGACGGAAATATGCTGCTGGTCGCTTCCTTGTACGAGAAATCGTCACTTTGTTCATATAAAACTATTGGCAAAAATATTGCAGTGCGCAAGATTTTTGCCGCATGTCGCTGAGACATGCAGAAAAAAGGATATTGCAAAAAATAGTTAAATAGATAGAAATTAAATTTTGCATAAAACTGTATTCACAAAATATTCAAAAAATGGTATTATAATCTTCAAGAAGGTGATTTTATGAGGAGAATAGCATTTGTTTATAATCCTTATTCAGGTAAGGGTAAGATAAGAAATCATTTTGCAGACATAATCGATACTTTCGCAAAGGAGGACTGTGAGATTGTTGTTGTGCCCACAAAGGCCAAGGGGTACTGCACCGATTACATAGCCTCACAGGGGAAAAGCTTTGAGACAATTTGCGTTGCAGGCGGTGACGGCACGGTTAACGAG
>JAFUJG010000043.1 GCA_017468215.1 Clostridia bacterium
TATTGCATATAGTGTAAAGAGCGTTAAGAATAACACTCTTACAATCAAGAGCTAAGATCTTGAAGATATTACATATTACAGCACAGAGGGTTACACCTTTGAATACTGGTTGAACAAGGATACAGACAAGAAGGCAAAGAAGGTTGAAACAAGCTCCACACCTCTTGTTCTCTACAACGGTAAGGCTATTACTGATGTTACTGTAGACCTTATCCGCCCCGAAAATGGTCATGTTGTTCTTATTGATAACAACGGCGACGACTGCTATGATATTATCGATATCTGGGAATACGAGCTTGTTTACGTATTCTCTGCTTCTCAGACATCCGGTAACGTATCCGGTTATTATGACCGTTCTGAAACATACAAGTTTAATCCCGATGATGAGGATTATCACGTAACATTCCTTAACACTTACGGCGGTGTAGCTCAGTTGAGCGACATCAAGCAGTACAGCGTGCTCTATGTTTACGAGTCTGATGACGGATTAGAAAAGAAGGTTATAGTTTCTAACGGTAAGGTTTCCGGTACAGTTTCCGAAGTTTCTGCTGACGGTTACTACACAATTAACGGAACAGAATACGAAATTTCTCCTTCTGTTTTAGGTAAGATTGAGCTTGCTGTTTCTGACACAGGTGATTTCTATCTCGATGCTGATAACCGTATCGCAGGTTTTGAGGGTACAACAGTTATCCGCCAGAACATCGGTATGTTCATTGCCATTAACGATGGCGGTCTCAGACGTGGTTATCAGATGAAGGTTCTTACACAGAACAGCGGCGTAAGAATTTATGACATCGCTTCTTCCGTTGAAGTTAACGATGAAAAGATGACAGCTGACGAAATTTACGAGCTTGCATTTACAGATGTACTCTTTGGTACAACAGAAGACCCTGAATACATCTCCAACGGTTTACAGCGTCCTCATCCTTCCAGATCTGCGTTCCTTTACAAGGTAAACTCTAATAACGAAATTGTCTCAATGACAGTTGTTGGTGAAAACGACCGTTATCTCCAGACAAGACAGATTAAGACAGCCGGTTACCTTTACTACAGCGCAGGCTACAAGTGCTTGCACTACAGCCAGGAAACAACAGTTGACGAATTCGGCAACACAGTCGGTGTAAGAACATACTGTGACGATAAGACAATTAACTTCCTTTGTGAAGAAGCAGTATCTAAGACAGACGATAACCAGTCCTTCTATACAAAGTATATGAACACATACTGGGATAACTACAACTACGATATTTACGATTACTGCTATGCATACTACTACAGCCCCGACGAGGAAGAAATCGACATGCAGAAAACTGTATGTAATTTCCTTGTAATGGCTAACTGGTACGACGATTCTGTTGACTCTACAGAAGATACAGAGCAGAACAGAGATGCTACATACTACCAGGATAACACACCTGTTAAGTTTATCTACAAGATTACAGCAGCTAACGATAGAGCGAGCGGTGAACCCACATACAGAGTTTACTACTTTGACGGTACAAACCTCCGCAACAATCTTATCAGACCTCAGTATTCTTGGGTAGCGTTCAACCAGCAGAACGGCGAGCTTTATCCCAACGGTTTCCCTGTAAGAATTTCTCTTGACGGCTCTTACATTGAAGACGTGGCACCTTACTTTACAGAGGCAAGTTTGTATGAAAACGCAAAGATGACAAAGGTTACACAGCCCATCTTTAACGAGTCTACAAAGTCTTATGTAATGCCCTTCATGCCTTTCTATGAAGAACAGTGGAGAAGATGGAATTATTGGTCCAGCTATAGCTATTGCACACGTTTCTACTGCGGCGTTGTAACTTCTATCGACGAAGTTGTAGGCAGAAAGCTCTTTAACGTAGCAGCTGCAAACGGTGAAAACGTAGGTGTAGGTGCTGACGGTACTAACACATATAACTTAAACGTTCTTTCTAACGAAAGACTTGAAGGTACAGTTTACCGTCTCAACTTTGACCGTAGCGGTAACGTTGCTTCTATCACAAGAGGCTCTCTTGATGACATTACACCCGGTCAGCTTGTTCTTGTAAGAAAGCGTGCATACGACACATCTCCCAAGTGGGCAGCACTTACAGGTTATTCAATCAACGAAATCATCATCATTTCTGACGATGTTTCCGAGCTTGATTATCTTGATGATTTCTATAGCCAGGTAGAAAGTGAAATTATCAACGCTGAATAAAAACAGTTGAAATACAAATTAAAAAGAACAACCTCACAAGAGGTTGTTCTTTTTTGCCTTGCGAGAATTTCGCCTTTGGCGAAAAAGCACATGGCATAAGAAATACTGAGCTATCCGAAACGAAGTGAGGCGAATAGCTCGTATGCGAAAACCGCCCATGATTGACAAACCGTAGGTGCGGTCAGAATGGATGCGGTTGACCGTGTGTTTTCTCCTCTATTGGCCATAGCTCGGACTAACTCTAAAGAGTGTCGGAGACACTTTGTTCTGAATAAAAAATATTATGGGGTAATTATAAAAGAAAAGAGCATTGTCGGCTTCCCATTGAGGGCAAGTGACACCCGAAAACTTGTTTTCGTTGGTGGAACTTATGCCTTGTGCTGAAGCTGTCGAGCGGGCGAGACTGATGAGGTGTTTATCGATATTGATAGGTGGTCGGCAGGGCACAAATGAAATAATGCTGTAAAAGTGCAAAAGCCAAACAAAAAAGCAAGTCTTAAGACTTGCTTTTTTGTTTGGCTCCTCCAGTTGGACTTGAACCAACGACATCATGATTAACAGTCATGCGCTCTACCGACTGAGCTATAGAGGAATATTCAATTGCTACCCTGTTATTATAACCGTAATGGGGTGAAATGTCAAGCCTTTTTTTGAAAAAATTATAAATTTGCATTAATAACTTTATTATGCTATAATTTCAGTAATTTATAACAAAGATGTGATTGTCATGCAAAAGAAAATTGTTGCCACAAAGGATATGGCAGGGCGGAAAATTGAATATATTTTATCGGGCGATATGGCTCTCTCCGGCAGTATTATAAAAAAGCTGAAAATGTCCAACGGCATTTTATTAAACGGAGAATGTGTGCATGTAAACAAAAAAATTACAGAGGGCGATGAGCTGGTTTTGGTTTTTCCAAGCGAGACTCGGGGGACTATTATGCCCGAAAATATCCCTATTGAAATTTTGTACGAGGATGAGGATATACTTGCGGTAAATAAACCACCCATGATGATAACGCATCCTGTAAAGGGTCATTACTCCAATACTTTAGCAAATGCAGTTATGTTTTATTTAAAAGTGCAGACCGCATTTCATGTTATAACACGCCTGGATAAGGAAACCAGCGGGGTCGTATTAATAGCAAAAAATGTGATTGACGCAAAAGCCTTAAATGAAGCAATGAAAAAAGGTGAAATACAAAAGGAATATATTGCTGTGACAGAAGGCGTACCCAAAGAAAAGTGCGGAATTATTGACGCTCCCATAGCAAGGGCAGAGGGCATACGCCGTGCAGTCAGTTCGGAAGGGAAGCCTGCTGTAACTAAATATGAGACTAAAGAGCAGTGGGAAAGTGGTGCACTGTTGCATCTTACCCCGCTAAATGGGCGTACGCACCAGATAAGAGTACATCTTGCCCATATGGGAACACCTATCTACGGCGATTGGCTTTATGGCGGAGATAATAACGGCAGGGTAAGGCTTCATTGTCTTAAAATCGGATTTCGCCACCCTTCAAAGGATGAAAATGTGATTATCGAGGCACCTATCCCAGAGGATATTACCCTCCTTATAAAATAAAGAGGTTGAAACCTACAGCAAAATATGGTATGATAATAAAAAACACAAGGGAGGCTACAGTATGTTAGCAGATTATAAAATTTCGTTTATTGAATTTTTGCTTGATGCAGGTGTTTTAAAGTTTGGTGACTTTATCGCAAAAAGTGGCAGAAAGCTGCCCTACTTCATCAATGCAGGTGAAATTAAGACAGGCGACCAGATTTGTAAATTAGGCGAATATTACGCACAGTGCTACAAGGAAAACATAAAGGCAGACAACGTTGTGCTTTACGGTCCTGCATATAAGGGTATTCCCCTGGCAGTAAGTGCCGCAAGTGCACTTTCCCGTGAGGGTATTGACCTTCCCTTCTTCTTCAATCGTAAGGAAGTTAAGGACCACGGCGAGGGCGGTATTTTCGTTGGCTATACACCTAAAGCGGGTCAGAACGTTGTCATTGTTGAAGACGTTATCACTGCAGGTACAGCTATCCGTGAAAGCATCGAGCTTATGAAAACATTGGAAGGCGTTACAATCAATGCTGTTATGATTATGGTTAACAGAATGGAAAAGGGCTTGGGTGAAATTTCTGCCATGAAGGAAATTGAGCAGCAGCACGGCTTCCCTGTATATTCTGTTGTTACAGTTTATGAAATTATCGAATATCTTGAAAGCCATCCCGAAAGAATGAGCGACCCCGATTGCATTAATCGTATACGTGAATACCTTTCCGTTTACGGTGCAAATGACTGACGCCTTTAGTGCATAATGCCCAAACTAACCGCTCGCAGCACACAAAGTACAGCTTCGGGTCAGGTTTGAACATTCTGCA
>JAFUJG010000004.1 GCA_017468215.1 Clostridia bacterium
ATGTCGTCGCCTATCTTCTGAATACGGCTCCACTCAATAACAACATCATCCTCAGGGGGGAGAATACCGAAAAACCGCCTTTTCCCCGGAATTATGATAGAATTTATCCTCCCCGAGGACAGGTCAATGTCAACATCGGTCATAAAACCTAAGCGTTCACCTGTGGATATGTCGATAACCTCCTTGTGGCGAAATGAGGAGGCACGGTTACTTTTTTCGCTCATAATTGCTTACCTCTTAAAAAAATGCTGTACAATTGATAAAAATTGTTATATAATACACTATGTATATGTATGAGTTTTGAGAGGTAACAATGAATAAGAAAAACGGAAATTTTAATTTAATAATGAAAAACGGAATTTTCGCATATCTCTTGCTGGTTGCCCTTTGTGCAATCGGAGTGTGCTTTTACAACGTATGGGTAGGTCTTGTACTTTTGCTGATGACAGCCTCGCTTTTTACCGTCATTTTCTTAAAAGAAAGAAAAAGCCAGCACGACATTGCAAAATACTATTCCTCAATGGCAGATGTAAACGACAAGTTCGACATTACCAAGGGTGTTACCGTTGCCATGATTTCCGTGGGAACTGACGGCAAAATCAACTGGTGGAACGATGCTTTTCTGAAAATATGCCCCAATGTCAATATGCACGACGGCATAACAAGCCACATTCCCGCAATTACAATGGATTTGCTTGTGAAAATGGGCGGCGGTGAGGAATGTCGTGTGGACCACGAGGATAAAAGCTATCTTTTAACTAACGTTCCCTTTAAGGCCGACACTGCAACCGACAGTGCCTTTGTGATTACCTTAAGGGACATTACCGAGCTGGAGCGATACAAAAAGCAGGCGGAGGACACACGCACCGTTATTGCCCACGTGCTTATTGACAACTATGACGAGCTTCTTACCGAGGAAGGCGACGATGTATCCTACCAGGCAGAAAAAGAGATTGAAACCCTTATCTTCGACTGGGTTAAGTCCTTGGGCGGCAGCGTAAGGCATATTGAAAAGGGAAGATATATGTGTCTTTTTAATTCAGAAATGCTCGAAAGGATTAAAGAGGCTAAGTTCGATATTTTAGAAAAAGCAAAAACCCGTGGTGCAGGAAGTGCTATTGAGCCAACCCTCAGTATAGGCGTAGGCATCAACGGCAGCGATATTAACGAAATTGACGTTTTCGCAAAAACAGCACTTGACATGGCTCTGGGCCGAGGCGGTGACCAGGCCGTAATCAAGGACGGCGGCAGTTTTACCTACTTTGGCGGTAAAAACCGTGAAACCGAAAAGCGAACAAAGGTTAAGGCAAGGGTAAAGGCACTTGCATTGCTTGGCCTTATTGAGGAGTGTGACAACGTTATCGTTATGGGTCATATAAATGCCGATGCTGACTCCTTTGGTGCATCGGTGGCCTTAGCGTGTATAGCAATGGCACACGGCAAGCAGGCAAAGGTGCTGCTTGAAACCTACGACAGTACCGTTAAGGCTCTTTTGAAAAGCTTTGATAAAAACAATACCCACGCAGTTTTGTTTGTAAACCGTATGCAGGCCAGGGAGCTTATAAGGGCAAAAACCCTTGTTATCGTGTGCGATACTCACAGGCGAAGCTTAGTTGCATCTCCCGAGGTGCTTGACGAGGCAAGTGAGGTTGTGCTTATTGACCACCACAGACGAAGCGAGGAGTTTATTTCAAATACAGACCTTCTGTATCACGAGCCCTTTGCATCCTCAAGCTGTGAAATGGTTGCAGAAATGCTTCAGTATATAGGCCGTGGCGGCATAAATTCCGAAATAGCCGAGGCAATGTACGCAGGCATACTGGTAGATACAAACAGTTTTATCTACAAAACAGGTGTACGAACCTTTGAAGCAGCGGCTTATCTTAAGCGTTTGGGTGCCGATACCGTAAACGTTAAAAAATATTTCAGAGAAAATATCGACGACTACAGCACAAGAGCGGCTATTGTACAGAACATGGAAATGTACAATCAGTCAATAGGTATCAGCAAGGTTTATGACTCCAGCGTAAGGCAGGATGTTTTGGCAAAGGCGGCAAACGATATCTTAGAAATGGAAAACATGGCAGCCTCCTTTGTAATTGCACCAACAGGCGACGGCGTTGTGTCAATAAGCGGCAGAAGCTTCGGCGATGTGAACATACAGCTGGTTGCCGAAAAATTAGGCGGCGGCGGTCATATGCTGGCAGGTGCGGCACAAATAGAAAATGTCGGGGTTGATGAAGCCGAGGCAATGCTTAAAGCAGCAATCGACGAAATAACACAAAAGTAAAAAAGCATTTTCAATGCTTCAACCCCCTCGTTCCCCCAATCTTGGGGGACGAAAAGGTAAGCTTTTATTTTATAAGCAAATATGCGCACATTCTGCGCGCAATTTCCTATTATAATAAAAAAATGTTTGCACACAGTGCGAAATTGAAAGGACGATAAAAATGAAAGTAGTATTATTGGCAGATGTTAAGGGTCACGGCAAAAAGGGCGACGTTGTTGAAGCAAGCGACGGCTACGCAAGAAACTTTTTGCTTCCCAAGGGTCTTGCAAAGGAAGCAACAAAGGGTGCTTTAAACGAGGTTAAGGGTAAGAACGAGGCAAAGGCTTACCACAAGGAGCAGGAGCTTTTGGCAGCAAAGGAAACTGCTGAAAAATTAAACGGCAAAAAGGTCGAGGTTAAATCCAAGGCAGGGGACAACGGCAAGCTTTTCGGTAAGGTTACAAACCAGAACGTGGCTGACGCAATCAAGTATCAGCTCCATGTTGTTGTTGACAAAAGAAAGGTGCAGCTTCCCGACGGCTTGAAAACAGTAGGCTCTCACGAGGTTGAAGTTAAGATTTATCCCGAAGTAAGTGCAAAGATTACAGTTGAAATTATTCCCGAATAATTAACACACAGGAAAGGAGAGACACCGGGTGGAATACAGAGAAAAAAAAGAAAAACCCGTTGAGCTTCCCATCGGGAAGACGATGCCGTATAACATAGAGGCAGAGCAGGCGGTTCTCGGCAGTATGATATTCGACGAAAAATCTCTCACAAGCTGTGTTGAAAAGCTCAGCGCAGACGATTTTTATACAACAGCACATCAGACCATTTTCAATGCCATTGCATCGCTGTTTGAAACTGCCACCCCTGTTGATATAGTAACTCTCTCAGATGAGCTGGGAGGCAAAATTGACTCTGTAGGTGGCATAGGCTATGTGTCGGGCATTGTGCAGAACGTGCTCAGTACAGAAAACTTAAACCATTATGTTAATATTGTTAAAGGCAAAAGCCTTTTAAGAAAGCTTGTTACTGCGGCAAGCCGGGTGGTTGACATTGCAACCCGTGACGAGGACGACGTTGAACGTATCCTTGACGAAAGCGAGCAGCTTATTTTCAACATCCTTGACAAGCAGGGACAAAAGGGCTTTTACCACATCAGCGAGGTTGTAAAAAGCTCTCTTGCACTTTTGGAAGAAAAGCGTAAGATGGGCGAAAACGTAACAGGCGTTCCCACAGGCTTTAAAGAGCTTGACACCCTTACCGCAGGTCTGCAGAAGGGTGCACTCATTATTGTTGCGGCACGACCCGGTGTAGGTAAAACCTCCTTTGCATTGAACATTGCGGAAAATGCGGCTATACGCCACAAAATACCTGTGGCAATTTTCAGCCTTGAAATGAGCAAGGAGGAGCTTGTAAACAGAGTATTGTCAAGCGAAGCCTTGGTGCCCAGCGATAAAATGCGTATCGGTGCACTTGATGCTCCCGATATGGCAAAGCTTGCACATTCTTTAAACGGAGTAATGTCGGCACCCATTTACATCGACGACACCTCCGACATTTCCATCTCGGAAATAAGGGCAAAGTGCAGACGCTTAAAGCTCGAGAAAAACCTTGGCTTAGTTGTTGTGGACTACCTTCAGCTTATGGAAACAAAGGGCGGAAGCGACAACCGTGCACAGGCTGTTGCCGAAATTTCACGTTCACTTAAGATTATGGCTAAGGAATTACAGGTGCCCGTTATTACTCTTTCGCAGCTTAACCGTTTAAGCGAAGGCAGAAAGGATAAACGCCCTCAGGTAAGTGACCTTCGTGAAAGCGGCTCTATCGAGCAGGATGCGGATATTGTTATGCTTTTGTATAACCCCGACAACGCAGCCGAAGACCCCAACGCAGAAAAATCTAACATTGTCGAATGTGACGTTGCTAAGCACCGTGGCGGTGAAAGAAGGGTTGTTAAGCTTGCCTGGAGAGGCGAATACACAAAGTTTATGAATCTGGATAACAGAAATTAGGTGTGACAAAGTGCTTGATAAGGTACTTGAAACAATAGAAAAAAACAGAATGCTCAAAGCAGGGGACAAGGTAATCTGTGCCGTAAGCGGCGGTGCAGATTCGATGGCTCTGCTTTGTGCACTTTATGAAATAAAAGAAAAACTGAAAATTGAGGTATATGCAGCACATGTAAACCACTGCATACGAGGCATGGATGCCCATAACGATTACCAATTTGTTAAGGACTTTTGCGAAAAAAAGGGCATTGAGCTTTTTTACAAAAAGGTGGATGTGCCTCAGCTCTCACGTGAGCGTCACCAAAGCGAGGAAACCGTTGGCAGAGAGGAACGCTACAGCTTTTTTAACCAGCTTTCCCAAAAGCTGGGCGGTGCAAAAATTGCTACCGGTCACCACATGAACGACAACGCCGAGACTGTGCTCTTTAACCTTTTTAGGGGCAGCAGCACAAAGGGGCTTGGGGGTATTCCTTACCAAAGGGGCAACATTATAAGACCCCTGCTTGACATTTCACGGTGTGAAACCGAGGCGTTTTTGAAAAATGCGGGAATATCCTGGTGTGAGGACAAAACAAACCTGGATTGCACCTACTCCAGAAACGCTATCAGAAACCTTGTCATAAAGGATATCGAAAAGCTGTTTCCCGAGGCGGTACGAAAAATTGCTCAATGCTCCGAAAGCGTTAAGGCAGACTGCAGCTATCTTGACCATCTTGCCGAAATCAGCCAAGCCTATAAGGACGGTGCTATTGTAAAAGAGTCGTTTGAGCCTTTGGACGAGTGTATCAGGCGAAGGGTTTGTGTGCGTGCACTTAAAGAGTGGGGCGTAGAGGAAATCGACAGCGAAAAAATAAAAGCCGTAAGTGAAATCGTTTTGGGTGCAACGGGAAAAAGCCGTGACGTGGGCAACAATGTGTGCATTACAAACAGCTACGGCAAGGTTTACAAAAAAGAAACTGCCATTGAAGCATCCCGTATGACACCCATTGATACAAAAACCCAAAACAGCCTTGAAATAAGGTCTCCTGAGGGTGTCTGGAGCATAAAAACTGTTGACAAAATGCCAAAAATGCGAGATAATAAAATGATGATATTTTTGGATAGTGATAAACTGGGCAGAGAAGTTTTTGTCAGACAAAGGCAGGACGGAGACTTTATCTGTCCAAAAGGCATGCTTGGCACAAAAAAGTTAAAAAAAGTTTTCATTGATTTAAAAATTCCAAGGGAAAAACGTGATAGAATTTCTATGCTCACAATGGGCAGTGAGGTTCTGTTTATACCGGGAATAAGAAAAACGGGGAACTATCTTCCCGACGAAAATACAAAAAAAATTCTTATTGCAGAGTACAA
>JAFUJG010000005.1 GCA_017468215.1 Clostridia bacterium
ATGAACAAAGAAATGATGAACCAATTGCACTCCCGACGCACAATCCCAATGAAGGAATTCCTCTGATTCCTTTTGAGGCAATGGCTGGCGCACTTACATCCGAACAAACCGTATTAGAGTACGAATGTGAACGGTATGTAGTTCCGGCATTCAAAGGGGCTGATTTTCTGATACCTGTAAAGGGATCCAGCATGTATCCCAAATATAGTTCCGGTGACATTGTAGCTTGCCAACGCATATCTATGAATGACCTTTTTTTCCAATGGAACAAAGTATATGTTATAGATACCAACCAAGGTCCACTCATCAAACGCATTAAACCAGGCAGCGACAAGAACCATGTACTTATCGTTTCTGATAACGAAAAATACGAGCCGTTTGAGCTTCCATATTCAGCCATTTATGCGGTTGCACTCGTTATCGGCGTAATACGACTCGAATAAAGCTATATGCCGCACACACGCTGTTTTTGGGCAAAAAACAAGTCAAAAAAACAATGAAACGCCTGAATTTTAGGCGTTTCCGTTTATATATAATAAGGTGCAACCATATTCGAAAAGTGCATTTTCCTACCATTATAACCCCGAAAACGGCTAAAAAATAGGGGCAAAGTGTCGGTTTCCTACCTCGTAGCATACCCAAAAAACAAGAAAATGTAACCCTAAATGTAACCCTAAACTTACAAAAAATGTAACCCTAATATGTAACCCTAAATGTAACCCTAAATCAAAACGGACGTAAAAAGACATAAAAAAAGGAGTGTCCATACACCCCCACAATAAATACTTGCTACAGCACCACCAAAGTACTGTCATAAAGGCCCCGAAAAAGCCGTTTTAAAGCCCTTAGAACGTCATTCCAAAGGCTTCTTAGACCTACCCCCAGATATAAGCGTAGATTGCTTAATTATAGCCTTTTTCGTCATTAAAGTGCCGTTTCCTGATAGTCCTGCATGCAACAAATAGCTCTTCTTTACTCCAACCTGTTCCTCTGTTAGAGCTGTGTAAACAGCCGATATACTGGAGAAATACCAGTCCTTACGCTTCCCAGACAACAAATGTACATGTATAACCTTTGCCATAATTCAATATTTAACAGTGCAAATATACCAAATATTCATTATATGGAATAATTTGAATATAATTATATTAAATCAAGACATAAAAAAAGCGGTCAAAAACCGCCCGACACATAAACACTCCCCCACTCCATTATTCACGGAACACTCCCCTACCCAATGTAAACTTTCAGCCTCATGAGGAACCGGATCAAGCCCCCGATGCAAACCAAATGTAAGCCAATGTAAACGCTTCGTTTTATTTCGCCTCTCTCCCACTCTTTCCGTAACCCTTTGGAAACAAACACCTTTCGCCCGTTTTACCCTCTACCCTACTTCACCGTTTGGTTTTACGCCCCATTCATAAACCTCTTTTTCTGAAGATTTTCTAAAATAAACTGAAGTTTATCTGAAGTTTACTTCTTTATTCTCATTTTTTAACATAATTCCCCGATATTCAATCTCTACATCGAAGCAAGGACAGGCTTTCCGCACCCCGGGAAGGTCACGGTGCCCCACCAAGGTGGCGGCGGGATAGTCGGTCTTCAACCGTTGCAGCAGGCGCAGCAAACTTTCCTTCTGCTCGGGAGTACG